>CANHJJ010000051.1 GCA_947460565.1 Bacteroidota bacterium | reverse complement strand
GGTTTGTTTAAAAAGGATGAACTACTTGCTATAGCCACTTTTAGTAAAGGTCGAAAAATGAATAGGCTGCCCGAAGGGAAAAAGTCATTTGAATTGATTCGATTTTGCAATGCATCGGGTATTACCGTGGTGGGGGGATTGAGTAAACTTTTAAAACACTTTATAAAACTAACAGACGCAGGTGATATTATGACCTATATTGATAAGGACCAAAGCGAAGGAAAAGCCTTTATTAAACTAGGTTTTAAACTTCATTCAGAAAGTGATCCGATTACATTTGAGGTACATAAAAATTCACAAAAAAGAACGAATAAAAACACTACCAATGATGATATTGAAATGCAGGTGGTAAAAAACTCAGGTAATCTTAAACTTGTATATACCGCATCATGAAGAAGTATAATTGCATCATCATTACGGGTACTACAGCAAGTGGCAAAACCAAACTTGCTTGTCAGTTGGCTTATGAACTGAATGCTGAAATCATTAGTGTGGATTCAAGGCAGGTATATAGAGGCTTAAACATTGGTGCCGGAAAAGACTTAGATGAATATGTAATTAAAGGAAAAGCTATCCCCTATCACTTAATAGACATTGCAGATATTGAAGAGAATTTTCACCTATATAAATTTATTGAGCATTTTATAGAGGCTTATTCAGACATCGTTTCAAGAAACAAAACGGTTATCATATGCGGTGGTACCGGACTTTACCTTGATGCAATATTAAAACAACATTATTATGCTGCTGTTCCTGTAGACAATGACTTAAGGTCAAAATTGATTATTTTGTCGCATGATGAACTAATGAAAACATTTAATAGCTACCAAAATGAATTTAGCCAAATGGTTGATTCCCGATCTAGTAAACGACTTATTAGGGCTATTGAAATCTTCGAATTTCTAAAAAACAACAATTTACCAAAAACCCATTTCCCAAATCTAAATCCATTTATCTATTGCATTGAATCGGACAGAGGTGAACGTAGAAAAAAAATTACTGATCGACTCAAAAATCGATTAGAAAATGGGATGATTGAAGAAGTAAATAATTTAATAAAATTAGGCTATTCAGCCGACAGGTTGGAGTTCCTTGGTTTAGAGTATAAATATATAAGCTTCTACATTTTAGGAAAACTTAATTATGATGAAATGTTCAGCCAGTTAGAAACTGCTATCCATCAATTTGCCAAAAGACAAATGACATGGTTTAGAAAAATGGAGCGTGAAGGGCAGAAAATAAACTGGATAGCACATGACTATCCAATTCAATATATTATTAAAAATTATAAATAATATATCACCTATTCAAACAAACGATTTTTAGATTTTTCCTGAAAGGGCGTATGTTATGTAAAACGACTTATGCGAAAATTTTATTTTTTTCAATGCCTATGTCTGATAAATTATTCAAAGCAGGAAATGATTCAGTTCGCGATAATGAAGTAATAGGATGAGAATTTTAGTTTAGTGAATACAAAAGGATATTTAGGATAGAAATAGAATCACATACATTGATAAAATCTTTTAGAGAATAGATTACCAGTTTCAATAATATTAGACTTAATAATGACAATGAATAGAATACTAATTTAAAATTAGCTTATGTTTGCTTTAGTATGACAATTGTTCAAAAGAAAAAAATAATCAACGATCCTGTTTATGGTTTTGTTAGCATTCCTGCTGGTTTAATTTATGACTTAATAGAACAGGCTTGGTTTCAAAGACTCAGGCGAATCAGACAATTGGGCCTCACACATTATGTGTATCCTGGAGCACAACATACACGTTTTCAACATGTGATAGGAGCAGTACATCTAACCCAACAAGCTATTGAAATTCTGAGAAGCAAGGGAATTGAAATAAATGAGCAAGAAAAAGAAGCGGTTTGTGCGGCCGTATTGCTTCACGATATGGGTCATGGACCTTACTCGCATACATTGGAATATATGCTTGTAAAAGATGTTTCGCATGAGGCCATTTCTATTCATTATATGAACTTGCTCAATCAAAAATTAAATGGCCGATTGGATATGTGCATTGACATATTTAGCAATAAATATCCAAAGAAATTCTTGCATCAATTGGTTAGCTCGCAGCTAGACATGGATCGATTGGATTACTTAGGAAGGGATAGTTTTTTTACGGGTGTGATTGAAGGCGCAGTTGGTAATGACCGCATTATCAATATGCTCAATGTGCACAATAATGAATTAGTAATTGATGAAAAAGGTATTTACTCCGTTGAGAAATTTCTGATTGCGCGAAGGCTAATGTATTGGCAAGTGTACTTGCACAAAACTGTTATTTCAGCTGAAAGTCTGTTAATAAAAATCCTTGAAAGAGCGCGTCATTTGGCCAATCAAAAAGTGGATTTATTTGGTACACCCGCATTGAATTATTTTTTATACAATGACATCAACAAAAACAATTTCTTTACAAACCCTGAGAACATTAAACAATATAGCGATTTAGATGATGAAGATATTTTTACAGCAATCAAGGTTTGGTGTCGTCATCCGGATAAGATCTTGAGCAAAATGTGTTGCATGTTGCGTGATAGAAAATTATTTAAAACTGAAATATCTAAAGAAGCTTTTTCTGATGAAAGAATCAATCAACTAAAAGAAAGAATCATGGAAACCCATGGTATTTCATCCACTGATATTGATTATTTTGTTTTCACAGATTCGGTAAAAAACCGCGCTTATAATCTTAATAATATTAATATAAAAATCCTATACAAAAACGGTGAAGTGAAGGACATCGCAAAAGCCAGCGACCAAGATAATATTGAAGCACTAGGCCAAACGGTAACCAAATTCTATTTATGTTATTTAAGGACTTAACACTATAATATTTTGAAAATTGTAGAAAGGATTATCCGTTAAACTTTAGTTTTTTTTTAGGACAATTAAGTAACACCCCATCTTCTCTGTTAGCTAAAGGAGTAATAGATCATGCTTAAGTCCCAATCCTTTTATGATGTATTTACATGGATTTAATAGTAATAAATTCGGCCCACTTATCATCCAATTGCTTTAGGATTATGTCGCTTTGCTCAGCAAACAATTCTCGGTAATATTGGATTCCATTCTCAATATTTTTACCCATGTTTTGAATTTGCTTTTTTACTAAATCACTTGGTTTGGCCAAATATTCCTTAATTGTTTTTTGGTAAAAACTCAAATTCAATTCTAATTCTTTTATAAACATGTGAGGTCTCTTAGAATTATCAACCAAATTCAATTTTCCATAAATATGCTTACACATAGTTTCAAGGGAAACGACCTTTGAATAATAAGCCATATTGGGTCCAGGGCATACCGAAACACCATTACCTTCTAACCTTGTATCAAGACCATTCACAAGCAAGGCTGAAGTTCCTAATCCCACACACAAACAAGTTTTCTGTATTATCAAATCAGTTTCAGTCTCAAGCAGCGCAGCATCCATGCCTTGTGAATTTAATGATTTCAACTTTAAATTTTGGTATTGACGAGAGGCCGTACAAATTACCTCTTCAGTAAATTCATTATTTAATTTAGCAAACTCGCGAGGGCAAGAACTGCCGGGACGACCTTTTTCAATCCATTCTAATCTTTCAATATCTTTTGTATTTCTTCGCAATGAATTAAATGGAACACCCAAAGGAGAAATATTACTAAGGTAAAGGTCTTTTTCTTTTGCTTTACATAATAAATCCATGGTATCATCATCGACAGTTGTAGCTTCAGGTACTAACAAAAATGGGGTGCCCCAACCAATAGAATCCAGCTCATATTTATCAATCAATAATTGATGTTATTCGGCAGTTCCAACACCGCCTTGTGCAGTAAATTTAACAGGCAATGGATTGCTAGGAATAGGTTTAGCTTTTTCTTTTAAGGCAGCAATGAAAATGGAATATATATCATGTATGAGTTCTTGTTTTTTCTCTAAGAATTCTTGTAGGATGGGTCCCATAAGCGAGGCTTCATTGCCAAATGCATGACCACCACAATTCAATCCAGATTCAAGCCTATACTCAGAAATCCAAATACCTTTTTTGGCTAAGAACTTACCTTGAATGATTGCAGAGCGATAATCACTTATTTTTAAAATTACTTTTTTATCTAACTTACCATTTTCATCTGGAAAGAAACAGTCTAATTGTTCGAAATAGCTATACAACCTCGGGTTCATACCTGCTGAAAGCACAATAGATGAATGTAAATTACTATTGGCAAAACCTCGCAAAGCAGCATGAGCATCGTTATACATCGTAGGCAATTTCTCACTATTGAAAGTATTTTCCTTATCCAATTTGGTCATGATGTTTACATCAATTCCACCCATTTGCAGATGCTGATTGGCCCACTGTCTGATGTCATCAATGGTTTTACTGCTATCAACAAAAGCATTGAATTGCATTTTTATATCAGCATAATCAGGCAACATGCTCATGTATTTTTCGAACTCTTCACCTGTTTCGCAGATAGATTGCTTCAATTGCTCAAACTTATCTCTCACAATATGGTCAACCATATTCAAATAAGCTGTTATGCGTTTTGCTCTAGAATCTTCCACTTTATTTGTAATTGATTCATATGGAATGGCGAACTTTTCAGCGTAAAAAGCACGCATTTTTTCCATCAATACATCATCCACCAATGAAATGGTAGAGGCAATGCCATAGGCCGCTAGCTTTATGGGAGAGTCAATAGTAAAGCCAATGCCCATCACTGGAATGTGGAAGCTATGGCCCTCAAATTTTTCATTCGTCATTTGTAATAAGTAAGGGCGCAATTTCTTGCCCCAAAATACATTAACACATGACGATGCTCATAATTTTTATTGATTGAAATTAGGTTCAATTGAATAGTAGGGCACATTAAGCCTACTGAATAATCATCCCATCTTTAATGGTCAATTTCCTATCGCTTCTATCTGCTAAAACATCATTATGCGTAACGATGATAAAAGTCTGATCGAAGTTTTTGCGTAAATCAAAAAACAAATGATGAAGGGCTTCCGCAGAAGATGAATCAAGGTTACCAGAAGGTTCATCCGCTAAAACTAAGGCCGGATTATTTATCAATGCCCTTGCGACTGCTACACGCTGTTGCTCTCCACCACTCAGTTCAGAAGGCTTGTGCTTAACCCTTTCTGAAAGTCCAAGAAAGCCTAACAATTCTTTAGCTCTTTTTTCGGCATCTCTATTACTTTGTCCTGCAATCCAGGCTGGCATACAAACATTTTCGATGGCAGAAAACTCTGGCAATAGTTGATGAAACTGAAAAACAAAGCCAATGTTTTTATTGCGAAAAGAAGAAAGTTTGTTTGAACTTAATTTTGTAATATCTGTATTATTTATTATTAAGTGGCCTGCATCAGGATTATCTAATGTCCCCATAATTTGAAGCAAAGTAGTTTTACCAGCCCCACTTGCACCAACAATCGATACAATCTCGGCTTTGTTAATACTAAATGAAATATCTTTTAAGACGGGTACATCTCCGTATGATTTTTTGATATTTTTCAGCTCAATCATGGTCATAATTCAGGGGTAATATTAGTATAGATATAGTATTCAAAAAAATAAATTTATTTGGCCCATTCTATAAACCGCTTAGCCTTGATTATACAAAAGTATACACCCCACGTGTTGATATGTTAAGTGCGCAGTCTTGGAATCAATTACTATTGTAGTATAAACTCTTGTTATGTTCGAAAATTATACTAACCACACAAAGTATGCAATTGCTTTTGTACCGGAAGATCCGGTATATAGCAAGGTGTCTCAATTGAAAGACTATGTAAGTTCAAATTATAGGTGTCAAAGTAATTCTTTACCTCAAATTACACTTATCAAGCCTTTCGAATGGGAAGAAAACAAAGAATACTTATTAGTAGATAGTATCAAAAAATTCGTATCGACCCAATTCCCTGTAGACATTGATTTAACTGGTTTTGGCATGAATAAAGACGAGAAGGTTTTCATAAAAATAGAAAACGAGGACCCAATCAAAAAAATGCAATGGAACTTAAGAAACCATTTCGACACAGGCATTAGAGTGGGTTATATGGATTCAGACAATTTCAATCCTCATGTTTGTTTTGGATGTACCAATACGTCAAAGGCTTCGATAAAAAAAGCTTGGGAGGAATTTAAGAACAAGTGTTTCGAAGCAAGCTTTATTGGCAGCAAGATATCATTAATTAAAACCACCAAAACGGGCAATGAAATAACCGCTCAGTTTGAATTAGAATAAGCACTAAGACATTCGTGTCATTAATTCATTGGCAGTATCACTTAACAGTTTTTTAGCCTCTTCCTTTGATTTTACTTTATCCAAGCTTTGAAAAGCAAGATTTAGGTATTTTGATTTTTCGGCTTCGGCAAATTCTTTTACTTGGTATTTTTTATATAATTCTAGGACACCAATTATTTTAACCTCCTCGTTTGTATCGTTAATTAATTTCTCAAGCAGGGCTTTATCATCTTTGTGACAAGCCGATAGCAATTCAATAAGCAATAAAGTCTTTTTATTCGAAGCGATATCACCTCCAATTTTCTTTCCTACTTTAACTCCTTCTCCAAAACTGTCAAGAATATCATCTTGAATTTGGAAGGCAATGCCAATATTCTTGCCAAAATCGTAAATGTATTGAGCATCTTCATTAGATGCACCTCCTATTTTGGCACCAATATGCAAAGAGGCAGCAAGAAGCACGGATGTTTTAAGGCTAATCATTTGGATATACTCTTCATGCGTGACATTATTTCGAGCTTCAAAATTCATGTCTATTTGTTGCCCTTCGCAAACCTCAATAGCCGTTTTATTAAACATGTCTAACAAGGCTTTTAGTTCATTTGTTTCTGTTTCACAAAGCAATTGGGTTGCTTTTATCATCATTAAATCGCCACTCAAAATAGCAATAGGCATGTTCCATTTGGTATAAACTGTTTGCTGCCCTCTACGCAAAGGGGCATTGTCCATTATATCATCATGAACTAAAGTAAAATTATGAAATACTTCAATGGCATGTGCAGCATTAATAGCTTTGGAAACATTGTTATCAAATAACTGACAAGCCATTAAAACCAATACTGGACGCAATCTTTTGCCCCCAAGGGCCATCATATATGAGATAGGCTCATATAATTCGGTCGGACTTTGTCCGTATGATGTACTTTCGATTTCAGATGAAATGAGTTTATATAATTCAGTATAATTTTTCATGCTTTTATTAATAAACAAAAAAAACCACAGCCCAGGTTTCAGCTGTGGTTTTAAATAATAAGGTGTTACTACCCAAAATAAATGCTAAACCCGTAGGCCGTTTTAAGCGCAATATGATTAATTACCATCACAGGTACTTCTGCATTATTACCAATTACAGTTTGCTCAAACGAGCCACCAAAATAGGTGAAAATATTTTCATGGTTATTTATTAAAGTAATTAAATCAGCATGATTTTGTTGGGCAAATGCGATCAAGTCTTTGGCAAAATCATTTTTCTCGATGCCGGTTATTTCATAATCGATGCCTTGTTCTTGTAAATATTCTTCGGCATGCGGAATGTTACGTGTAATTTTTGCTAGTATAAATTCATCTTTTTCTAAAGGATAAACGATATGAATTTTTGAATTGAAATACTTAGCCATTTCACAGGCATAAATCATTCCTTGTTTTACCTCTTGGTTAAAATCGATTGGAAGGACAATATGCTTGAATCCATGCTCACGCATAGGTGTTTTTTGCACCACTACAAAAGGCACATCAGAATTAGTAATAACTTTTAAAGCCTTACTACCGATGATATGTTGCATGCCTTTCACACCATGTGTTCCCATAACGATTAATTTGGCATTTAGTCGTTCAGCAACTTTTCCAATATCATCAAAAATACTGCCTACTTCAACTAACGAATGTGCTACAATATTCTCTTTAGCTAGGCTATTAACAATATTGTCTAAAACTGCCTTGGCCTGCACTATTTCTTTGTCTTTGGCTACAATGTGCAGCAAATGAATTTCACTTTTTAGAATTTTTGATAACTCTACGGCATATCTAACTGCACTGTCACCTACAGGGGTAAAATCTGTTGGAACTAATATAACTGCTTTATGATTCATGTTTTTAGGAGGTATAGGTATTAACTATTTCAATTACTCGATTTAAATGTTGTGTTTTTTTTTCGTTGCGCAAATTAATGGCACTTTGGGTAAAATATTGGTGTGAACTTAAAAATTTTAATTGCAATCTATTCCAATCTTCCTGGTTATTCAAAATACCATACATCTCAAGCTCTTTGTAGAGATTATTTCCAATTTGCCAAAAATCTTCCCTACCAAGATAATCTAAGTCTGAATCACAAATAATTTGTTCCAAAATATTATGTGGTGTTTGTGGAATTTTGGTAGCCATAATCATACCTTGAATTCTCTTAATTTCCTCATCAGTAAACTCAAATTCAGGAAGTGTAGCTTGAACCATATCACAACCAACCATTTCATGATCCTTGATTTGCACAATAAAACCAGAATCATGATAAAGAACTGCAGTTTTCAATAGAGTGGTTTCATATTCTGAAATATTTTCCATCTCTGCATAGGTTATTGCCGCTTGCAGCACATCCATTACGTGGCTAAAGCTGTGGTAATACAAATTACTTGGCAACTCATTCTTGAGTTTATCAAGTATAAACGATTCGGCTTCTTTAAATTTCATAACAGAATTATCAACAAACAATTATATGAATATAAGGGGAATAAATAGCATAGCTTTTTCAAATTTAAAACGGCTCATTTTTTTTGTCCATTTGATTAGTCATTCTAAATATTTCTTAATTAACGAAATACATATCGATTTCACCTTTGTTTTTGGCTGCTATTTTACCTCGATGCACACAATTAAAATTTGATTTTACCAAATCGTAGGTAGCACCGCTGATGTTTATTTTGCCTGGTTCAGATTTTTGTTCCATGCGCGCAGCGGTATTTACAGTATCACCCCAAATGTCATAAGCATACTTTTTTACACCCACAATACCTGCCACCACAGGACCACTATTAACTCCTATTCTTATCTGAAAACGCCCCCCATTCCTCGATACATAGTCTCTAATATCAATAGCTGCTCTTACAATTTTTTCTGCATGATCGGGCGATTCGTTAGGTAAACCACAAACCGCTAAATAAGCGTCTCCAATGGTTTTAATTTTCTCAATATTGTATTTTTCGATAATGGCATCAAAAGCAGTAAAATTACGATGTATTTCAGCCACAAGCTCGGTTGGCGAAAGATTTTCACTTATATTAGTAAATCCGACAAAATCAGTAAAAATAACGGATACGTGGTTATACAATTTAGCTTCTATCTCTCCTTTGTTTTTTAATTCATCAGCTATTTCTTCTGGCAAAATGTTAAGCAGCAAATCATCCGATTTCTTCTTCTCTTTTTGCACTTGTAAATTCACAGTAGTTAGCTGTTCATTTTTAATAGAAACCTTTTCATTAAGCATGGCTAGTTGACCATTCAATTTTTTTTGATTCTTAAAACCAAAATACATGAAAAAGGCTATAAGAATAAATAATAAAAAGCCTCCAATAAAAATGTTTCGTTGAAATGCCTTTGATTTTAATTCAACTTGAGACAAGTATAACTCAGACTCTTTCAGAGCCTTTTGCTTACCCATTACTTGCAGCTGCACTTCTTTCAGTTGGCTTTCTTTTTCTGAGAGACTTAATTGCTTTTGTTTGTCTTGTCTCTCGGCCTTTTCTTTTAAATAAGCAAGTCTTTGCAATTGCTCATTTTGCTGACTTAAGGCCAATTTTTTCTCTTTCAGTTCAAGCTCTTGCTGCTTTTGT
>CANHJJ010000050.1 GCA_947460565.1 Bacteroidota bacterium | reverse complement strand
GGCTAAACAATCCGAACAAATACTAGAAGAGCAACTTATTACCAATTTGCAAAAATTGGGGTACGCCTATGTTTCCATTGCTGATGAAAAAGGATTGCTTGATAATCTAAAATCGCAGCTTGAAAAACATAATGGTATTAAGCTTTCTGACAAAGAGTTTAACCAAGTGGTAAACGAAATCTCAAAAGGTAGTGTATTTGAAAAAGCCAAGACATTAAGGGGTAAACTTTTGGTGCGTTTAGACAATGGACAAACCACTCATATTGAATTACTAAATACCGAGCATTGGTGTCAAAATCAATATCAGATAACAAACCAAGTAAGCCAAGAAGGTAAATACAAAAACCGCTATGATGTAACCATATTGATTAATGGTTTGCCGCTGGTACAAATAGAATTGAAGCGTAGGGGTTTAGAACTAAAAGAAGCTTTTAATCAAATAAATCGCTACCAACGACATTCGTTTGCTGCAAAATCAGCTTTGTATCAGTATGTGCAAATATTCATCATCAGCAATGGCGTTAATACTAAGTATTATGCCAACAATAAAAACCAAAGCTTCAAGCAAACTTTCTACTGGACAGACATTGAAAATAAACGCTTATCCAATATCCTAAACGGTTTCACAGATGCTTTCCTAGAGCCTTGCCACATCAGCAAAATGATTTGTAAATACATTGTGTTGAATGAGGCTTACAAGATACCTATGGTGTTGCGCCCTTATCAATATTATGCTGTTGAGGCATTGGTGGATAGGGTAAAAAACACTAACAAAAACGGTTATATATGGCATACGACAGGCTCAGGCAAAACACTCACTAGCTTCAAGGCTAGTCAAGTGTTAATGAAGCTGAGTGAAGTTCACAAAGTAGTTTTTGTGGTAGATAGAAAAGACCTAGATTATCAAACCACCAAAGAGTTTAACAGCTTTCAGGAGGGTTGTATAGATGGAACGGACAATACCAGCAATTTGGTAAAACAGTTTTTGGGTACATACGTTGACAAAAAAGGCGAAGCCAAAAGTTCCAAGCTTATTGTTACGACCATACAGAAGCTAAACACAGCCATAAGCAAATTGAAGTATGAAAGCAAAATGGCTGAGCTGAAAGATAAGCGCATCATCTTCATTTTTGATGAGTGCCACCGCAGTCAATTTGGCGATACTCACAAGCGAATCAAAGAGTATTTTAACAATATTCAAATGTTTGGTTTTACTGGTACGCCCATATTCGCTGACAATGCAGCAAAAAATGAGCATGGCAAACGAACCACCAAAGACCTGTTTGAAGATTGCTTGCACAAATATGTAATAACTGATGCCATAAAGGATGAAAACGTGCTAAAGTTTTCGGTTGAGTATGTTGGTAGATACAAACACAAAGATGGCCGTGAATCAAACATTGATATTGAGGTAGAAGATATCGACATCAAGGAGTTGATGGAGGATGAAACCCGACTTGAAAAGATTACAGACTATATCATTGCACATCATGGCCGCAAAACACACAATAAAGAGTTTACAGGTATGTTTTGCATTAACAACGTGGACACACTTATAAAGTATGTTGACCTGTTTAAAAAGAAGAAATTAGAGGGTAAACACAACCTAAGCATTGCAACCATATTTAGCTATGGAGCAAATGAAAATGATGCAGATGCCAACGGCTTTATCAACTTTGAAAAAGATTTTGATAATGTTGATTTGAACATTGTAGCAGATAAAGGAGAACAGTATCAAACCAGCGTTCATAACCGTGAAAAGTTGGATGAATACATTGAAGATTATAACAAACTGTTTGACACCAAATTTAGCACCAAAGAAAGCGAGAGCTTTTACAACTATTACAACGATATATCTAAAAAGGTAAAAGAACGTAAAGTTGATATTTTGCTAGTGGTTAATATGTTTTTGACAGGCTTTGACAGCCCAACCCTAAACACCATGTATGTTGACAAAAACCTTAAATATCATGGTTTGATTCAAGCATACAGTCGCACCAATCGCATACTAAATGAACAAAAATCTCAGGGCAATATTGTTACATTTAGAAATCTAAAAAACCGTACAGACGAAGCTATAACGCTTTTTAGCAACAAGGAAGCTATTGAGGTTATCATCATGAAACCTTATCAAGACTACACCGCCAAATTTGACGAGGCATTTGATAATTTACTTGAAATTACACCCAGCATTGAAAGTGTAAACGACCTTGAATCAGAAGATGATGAACTAAAGTTTATTCAAGCTTTTAGGGATTTGATGCGCATAAAAAACATTCTCACAGCCTTTTCTGATTTTAGATGGGAAGACCTGAAAATGAGTGAACAGCTTTTTGAAGATTACAAAAGCAAATACTTAGACCTATACGACAAGGTAAAAGGCGAACACGCCAAAGAGAAAGTTTCGATACTGGATGATGTGGATTTTGAACTGGAGTTGATACATAGGGATGATATAAATGTGGCATACATCATTCAGCTATTAATTAAATTGAAATCAAAAGCTCAGAAAGATACAACCAAGGCAGAGCAAGAGATATTTAAGTTATTGAGTACAGAAGCAACCCTAAGAAGTAAGAGAGAGCTGATTGAAAGATTTATACTCGAAAACCTACCTGTAATAGCAGATTCTGATAACATAGAAGAGCAATTTGATAGTTACTGGAATAATGAACAACAAAAGGCATTTGTCAAGATGGTAAAAGAGGAAAACCTATCGCCTGAGAGAACCGAAAAACTTATTGAAGACTATTTATTTGCCGAAAGAGAGCCGATGAGGGATGAAGTGCTAGAGCTGATTGAAGGCGAAAAGCCAAGCCTCTTACAACGCAAAAAACTAGGGGATAGAATTCTAAGACGTATCTTAGATTTTGTTGATACCTTTATAAACGGAATGAATTTGAAATGATAAGATTTCTTAAATAAAAAAATGAGATAAACAAAGTCCTTGATTTGGTCTAATTTGCATAAGAACTCACCAAAGTAACCAAGCGTGTGGTGTTTTATTTGAGCTGAATGAGAAATACACAACTAACTTGTTTACAAGAGAGAAAAAGAAAAAAGCTAAAAAGGACGATTGGAACATCCAACATTCAACTTCAGCCAATATTTTTTTTATTTGTTTTTAAGGCATGATGAAGAAGTTACACTTAGCCTCTTTAGACATTTTTTCTAAAATAGCTTTAGTTTCTTTTTTTTAATGGTAATTCATAAAATGAATATATTTAATTTCCGAGAATTGCATAAAAAAACTGCGCCAAATATGGTGCAGTTTTTTATGCACAATTGTTTGATTTTCTGTTTAAAGCTTGTGAAGAACATTAGTCATATTTTGAATTTTCGGATTTTAGATTTGTTACATGGAAATAGAAAGATACAACAAACTTATTGATGATGTTTTAAAAGAGCTATATACAGTAAGCCCTCAGAATCGTCATTTGTATTATGTTTTAAAGGATATTACAAATTTACCTGACGAACCGCCCAAAAATGAACTATCAAATTTAACTCATAGCATTATTGACAAATTGAAGTATCTTGATTTAATTGAAAATGTAGGGGATTATAAGCATAAGATAAGCCAAAAAGGTATTGGCATAGTCGATTGTGGCGGTTATTGTAAGTATTTATTAGCGGTTGAAAAGGAGATACTTCACGAACAAATGATTGAAGAAATTGCGGACAAAAAACTTATTGTAGATTCTAAATTATCAGAATGGCAGAAGAAAACATTTTGGTATGTTTTTTTTCTTGGAGTACTAGGGTTTTTGATAGCACTAATAACCTTATTGGCACAATTAGGTCTTTTATTACTTCCTAATTTGAAAAAATGATGTTAAAATTATTTTGAATAATTTGTGATGTAATAATACAATTAATTTTTCTTATAGCTTGTTAAATAAGATAAATTATTTATTTTTGCTGTTGTAAAAATACACTAAATGATAGATAAGCCCGAAGAGGAAAAATACATGAATCAATTAATTCAGGACTTAATTAAGCCCATTGAGTCTCCAATAAGAGAATCATTAAAGGATATTTTTAATAGGAGATTGATTGAATTACAGATGTCTAAAACAGCTGCCGCTAATTTGCTTGAAATCGAATCTAGAACATTAAATGGAATATTGGACGGTACACTTCAAAGAGTTGATATTTCAAATTTAGTTAAGGTCTCAAATTTTCTCCAAATTTCATTGCAAGAGATTTTTATACTTTTTTCCCAATCACTCGAGAAAAATTTTCCGCAACTATCCAAATCAACTTCAAAAAGCATACTTTTTATAAATCAAAATTTTGATGTAGCAGCTTTAAAAAAAGTGGGATTTATTGATTCAGTATCGGATTACGAACAAATAGAGAAAAAAATAGTAGATTTTTTTGGCTTGCGAAACATTTTCGAGTATAAACTTCCTCCAATGAATGTTGCATTTAGTTCGGGAGTTGTCAAGCCTAAAAACAATCTCTCTCGTGATTTTTGGATTAATGTAGGAATGAAAACATTTTATAAAATTAATAATCCTTATTCATATCAAAGAGAAGCATTGATTAAGTATTTTCCTGAAATTAGATGGCATTGCACAAATGTAAATGTTGGGTTGATTGAGGTTATGCAAAGTTTATATCGAATGGGTATAACTGTAATATATCAATCCAGAATGAAAACAGACTTTCATTTGCGTGGTGCTACTTTTTCAATTGACAACAAACCATGCATCCTTTTGACAGATTATAGAGGCTTTTATCCTACTTTATGGTTTGCATTAATACATGAGCTGTTCCATGTTTTGTTTGATTGGGATGAGATTAAGAAAAATAAATATCATGTATCAGGGGAATTAGAGCAGTTGTCAGTGCAAGCAAAAGAGGAAGAGGCGGATAATTTTGCTCGTGAGTACCTTTTTTCTAAGGAAAAATCAAACATTATTAGGCCTCACCTTAAAGATGTTGAGTATGTAAAAAAATTCTCAAAAGTTAATAATGTCGATTCAAGTTTTGTTTATGTTTTTAACGCAAAAGACCTTAACACTTCATCCGCTTGGGCTTTGGCTCAAAAATACAATCAAAATTTTTCGAAACTTTTGAATGAATTGGCAGACCCTATCAAACCTGATTACGAAATAAATAGAAAAATATATAATTAATAATATAATGAAAACTAAAGTAAAATCAACTCTTACAAAAGAAGAAGCCATCCTTTTAAAAATCAAGAGGGACGAAGAGCGCGAAAAACTACAGTATTTAATTTTAGAAAGAACTGAGGCTAAGGTTAAAGAAAAGGGAAGTGACGCAAATTTAGACAGACTTAATGAAATCATTGAATTAAGAAATGGGGAAAAGCAAACTATAAAGTCACTTCGTAATTATATAGTTGATGATGCTCAACCATACGATAAAATGTTTCCAAATGAACTATATCGTGAAGTTTGGAGGTTAAATGGATGGTCAATTGTGGATACTTCTTTCCACTTCAAGCCCCATTCTGTCGCCACTTTTACTGTAGAAGTTATTTATGGCAGGTTTTACAAAGAAGTTTTACCTGAACTTAGAAAGAGAAATCCCTACATAGCATATTGTGTTAGACAATACAAGCTTTTTCAATATTTATCTTCAAGTGCTAAATCTGATTTGCAAAATTATATCAATGATGCAATATCTATAATGAAATCATGTTCAACAATGCATGAGTTTAGAGTAAAATATGAAAAATTGTATGGTATTCCATTTCAGTATAGTTTGTTTGAGAAAAACGAATATTAATTAAAATTACTCAACCAAAGCTAGGCATTTCATTCAATAACCTTTGCCATTGCACCTCAGCATAAATTTTGCTGGTTTCTTGTATGTTGGTTTTAGCTAGCATTTTTGTTGTGGCTTCCATGCTTGCACCTTTACTCACTAGCATACAAGCAAAAGTTTTTCGGCCTATGTGGGTGGTAATATGTTTGTGAATTTCACACACAGCGGCTATTTCTTTCAAAACACGATTGAAAAGTTGGTTGCATAATACAGGTGCTTTACCATCGTATCTCTTCAAAATTATTTTTACCTGTGGTAAAAGCGGTAACAAACCTTTTACACTTGTTTTTCTTCTATTGTAGGCTATAAATTCACTTTTGCCGTGTTTCTCTATATTATTATCTGAAAGTGTTATTACATCGCAATAGGCCATCCCTGTAAAGCATTGTAAAAGGAACAAATCAGCGGCCTTTTGTAATAAGCTGCTTAAAAAAACGTGTTTCTGAATTTTTTCAAGCTCTAGCTCTGTTAAATAGGTTATAGGTTTGGCGGCTGGTTCTTTAAGTTTCATGAGCATAAAATTGCTTTGCTCAACTTTGTGTTCATAATGAGCAAAGCGCATGATGGTTCGCAAAAATTTTATGTGTCGGTTAATGTAAGCCGAACCAAATTTATTTGCAAAACAATACAACTTGAATTTTTCAGCTTCTGAATATCCAAAATTGGCAATAGGCAAATCTAGCTTTTTGATTTCAGCTAGGTAGTTTTTAACATTTTTTTGTTTGTAGGTATATGTTTTATATGTTTCGTAACTGATACCATCGGGCAGGTCAATTAATTTTGATTGTCTGCTTATATATTCTTCAATTACATCTAAGAGAGTTAAAATAGGTTTTGAAGATTGAGATTCAATCGTCATAGCTTTGTCTATTTCGCTAATACTTGAATTGTTTTCTTTTAGCTGAGTGAGTTTAGTTTCAAATTCATTTATTTTTTGATTTGCTTCAACAGATCCAGCAACGCCATTTTTCACTCGCTTAAACTCTTTATTCCAATATTGGGGCGAAATGTACACACCTGAACTACGTTCATAGACTTTACCATCAATTGTAATCTTTGCATAGACTGGAACAAGGTTCTGTTTGTTAATACGTTTTGTGCTTAAAAAAATGTGGAAATTCATAATTGAGCTTTTTTGGTTTATACTGTATTTGCTACAAGCGTGCCAAAAGTCCCCTGTGAATTTGTCCCTAGTCCCTTGTTTAGTCCCTAAATGTATATTTGTGAGAAACAGACTAAACAAAAAAAAGCCCGATAAATCGGGCTTTTCAAAACATTGAATCTCATTGATTCTTTACTAGCGGTGCGGACGGGACTCGAACCCGCGACCCCCTGCGTGACAGGCAGGTATTCTAACCAGCTGAACTACCACACCAATTGTTTTGGGGAGTGCAAATATACATCCTTTATTTATCTTCGCAAGTGTTAATGAAATATTTTTCAAATATTATTTGTTTGCTTAACATTGCCACCTGATTAAATGTAAATTCATTTTCTGAAAACTAATTTATAAAGATATTTATATGGCTTATTTTGATTTTGAAAAACCGATAGAGGAACTTGAAGAGCAATTGCACGACTTAAATAAAACCCAAGAAAAAGGAAAGGTTGATGTGTCAAAGTCGATTGCTGAATTATTGGTTAAAATAGAAGAAACGAAGAAAGAGGTATATTCGAAACTTAATGGTTGGCAAAGGGTACAAATTAGCCGTCATGCCGATAGGCCCTATACCTTGGATTATATAGAAAACTGTTTTGAGAACTTTATTGAATTACATGGTGATAGAAATGTGAAAGATGATAAAGCCATTGTGGGTGGGTTTGCTACCATCAATGGACAAGCAGTTATGGTAATTGGACACCAAAAAGGTAGAAATACCAAACAAAGACAATTTAGAAATTTTGGTATGCCCAACCCAGAGGGTTATAGGAAGGCTTTAAGATTGATGAAATTGGCTGAAAAGTTCAATAAGCCAATTATTACCCTTATTGATACTCCCGGTGCTTCTCCTGGCCTTGAAGCTGAGGAGCGAGGACAAGGTGAGGCTATTGCTAAAAACTTGATGGAGATGAGCGTTTTGAAAGTGCCAGTAATATGTATTGTAATAGGAGAGGGTGCAAGTGGTGGAGCTCTGGGAATAGGAGTTGGAGATAGAGTTATGATGCTTGAAAATACTTGGTATTCGGTTATATCCCCCGAAAGTTGTTCATCCATTTTATGGAGAAGTTGGGAACATAAAGAGAAAGCGGCTGAGGCACTTAAACTTACTGCTACAGATATGTTGAATAATAAATTGATAGATGGTATTATACCTGAACCATTGGGCGGGGCCCATTCAAATCCCCCCATCATATTTCAGGAGTTTAAGAAAACAATTAAACGAGAATTAGATACCTTATCTAAAGTGAAAGTTGACCAACTTATATCAAGTAGAATAGAAAAGTTCTCTGCAATGGGTGATTTTAGTGAGAACTAATTGGGTTCTATTAAAAAAAATCTAACCCTCAACAGCTATTAATTCTTCAAATGCTTTTTCATAGTCTGTTTCTTTAATAGCAAGTTCGCTTTTAAGCATAGCTAAAACTTTTTGTAATTCTGAAACTTTGCTTGCATTGCTAGAAATAGATGAATCCGCGAAGCTTAATTCAATTGTTGAGATTTCCTTTTTCAATTTCTCAACTTCTGCTTCAACTATTTCAAAATTCTTGCGAATGCTTTGTATGTGATTTTTGCTTGGCTTGTTTTTTTCCTCTTGTTTAATTTCAGTTTTCTTTTCTTTTACCTTTTGGATAACATTGGGATTTAATTTTTCATTTTTCAACTTTTCTTCCGATCTCTTGTTGTTCCATTCTTCCCATTCGTGGTATGAACCTAAATATTCTTTTAATTCTTCATCTTCAATCCACCAAATTTTGTTAGCAATGCTGCTCACAAAAAACCTGTCATGACTAACCGTGATAAATGTGCCTTCGTATTGCTGCAATGCTTTAATTAAAATATTAATACTTCGCATATCCAAGTGATTTGTTGGCTCATCCAGCAGTAAAAAATTTGATTCTGTTAATAAGGTTTTAGCCAATGCAACACGAGCCTTTTCACCTCCACTTAATACCTTAATTTTCTTAAATACATCATCACCAGTAAATAAAAAGCACCCTAAAATAGTTCTAAGTTCCGTTTCAGGTCTATCACTCGCATGTTGCGAAAGTTCTTCTAATATTTCAACATTTACATTTAACGACTCCAATTGATGCTGCGCATAAAACGCCTCAGTTACATTATGACCTCTAGATATTTTACCCTCGAAAGGTTCAGTACCTGCAATCATTCTAAGTAATGTGGATTTCCCTTTTCCATTTGCTCCGATTAAAGCAATTTTATCACCTTTTTCAATCCTTGCGGTTGCATTTTCAACAATGTCAACCATAGGGAATGACTTAGAAACATTATCAATCTCAGCAACCACGCGCCCTGATTGAAAGGCAAGTCTAAATTGAATGTTAATGTCTGCATTGTCTTCCTCAGGGGCTTCAATCTTATCAATTTTATCAAGCATTTTCATTCTGCTTTGCGCCATTGCCGCTTTACTAGCTTTGGCCTTAAATCGATTAATAAGTTTTTCTTGGTCTTTAATAAATTGTTGTTGGTTATCAAATTGTCTTTGTTGTAGTTCGTCTCTTTCTAATTTTGACTCAAGGAAGAAGCTATAATTACCTGCATATTCATACAACCTTTGATTGGCAACCTCAACCGTTTTATTAATCATTTTGTCAAGAAATTCTCTATCATGACTTACAACGACAACAGTTCCTTCGTAGCCTTGTAAATAGTTTTCCAACCATTCAATGGTAGGCAAATCCAAGTGATTTGTAGGCTCATCAAGCATTAATAAATTAGGCCTTTGCAATAGTAATTTTGCTAACATTACCCTCATTCGCCAGCCACCGGAGAAAAGCTTAAATGGTTGGTCTAATTGTTCTGTTTTAAAACCAAGACCTTCTAATATTTTTTCGCACTTATGTTTGATGTTATAACCATCTAAGTTTTCAAACTCATGCTGCTTGTCGGCCAATAGATTTATTATCTCATCAGAATGGTCTGTTTCTAGTTTGACTAAAATTTCTTCAATTTCTTTTTCAAGGTCGAGTTGACGTTGAAAGGCTGTCATTGCTACATTTAAGAT
>CANHJJ010000049.1 GCA_947460565.1 Bacteroidota bacterium | reverse complement strand
TTTCTCCTGAACTTTCAAAATAAATTTGATTTTTTGTAGATTAAAACTAATTTGGCTTTATGAAATATATTAGTAGATTGTTGTTTTTATTGTTGTTTATTCAACTATTCATAGTTTCTGATGCAGTATCACAAGATAGCACACAGGCAAAAGTTAGAAAAGGTCATTTTGAATTCAGTTTTGGACAATCTTTGCTTTTTATTTCAAATAGTGACCAGACAGACCTATTAACCAAATCAGCAATAGTTATACCTACAAGTTCTATTCTTTTGTTTGCTGAGTTCCGCACATTAAACAAAGTTAAAATACCAGTTTTTTGCAATATTCCTGTTGGCGCAAAGCAATTTATAGTCGATAACCAAATCAAAAGCGAGCAAGCCTCTGTCTCATTCGGAACGGGTGTTCAATTTAGAATATTCAATTTTGAAATAGTTTCTAAATCCAATATGGAAATGGAACTAGGGCCTATGTTTAGTCTTGGAAAGGACCAAAATGGTAATATGTGGGCAGCTCCGTTTCTAGCAGCACGATTAAGAATTCGTAAAGGTGAGAATTTTGTGATGTACTTGGGCACTACCTATGCTTTTGGTGTAAATACTGCAGGCTTAATCTATGGTACGGGTACTATTTTTTAGTTTCTATAAATGATAAAAATAGGAATTACAATGCCCAATTGGACCCAAGGCCATCATTATGTAAATAACATTCCACTCTGAAAAACAAAGTAAGCCAACTTGGAGCCATGTAGGCACCTTAATATACCCACTAAATGATTTATCCTTATCGAGAACGCTACAACAAAATCAATGAATCTTTGACTCGTTAAATTAAATAGCACCTTAGAAATAGGTGTATATTAATAATCAATAAGGAATCTCCATTTTTAAAAATAAGGTTTGAAGTCTATTAACTCCTCTAGGTGATTGCTCAGAATGGATTAGAATTAAATTCTACTATAGATTTTCGGAATAATCAATTCTCACGAAAAACGATATTAAAACTGATGTTAGATTTTATTGCAAAGATAATAGGGTAGGATAGGGCTGTGCTTTTTTGTCATGCCTATTCGATATTATTTTGAATCTGCACTGTATTTCCAATTGTAAATAGAATCAAAAGCTAATTATACATTTGTATTTTGCTTATTTTTAATAATATATAAAATGGTAATAATCAGTATTTTAAGTTACACAAGCTTCATCTTTACTTTATAAGTAGGAATGTAATCAATTTCACATTTGTATTTACAAATGTTTATGCTTTACATTTGTGTTCGAATCGGGTACAGATTTGCAAAACGACAGGTTTAACATTTGTGCTATATAATTAATAATCAAATGATTGAAGATATAAACAAACGTGTAATGCATTTGCTTGATGTATATGGCTACACCAAGAGTCAATTTGCTTTAGAATTAGGTATTTCATTATCTATATTAACCCATATCAGTAGTGGTAGAAATAAACCTGGATTGGATATGATCCAAAGAATTTTAACACATTTTAAGGACCTAAATCCGGACTGGTTGCTTATAGGTACAGGTGATTTGAAGCGAGAGAAGCAAAAAAACATAGATATATCTGCTGAATTAGAGCAACTGAAGCTCGTTTCTATTGAATTATCAAGCCTTCAGGAAAGCATTCATCAGGTATTGAACTACCATAAAATTCTTTATGATGAGGTATCATATTTACATACTTTGAGTCAAAATCTTTCATCAATGGGTCAAAAGCAAGAACAATTAACTCGAAAAATAGAGTCCATTGAAAATAGCATTGTATCTAAATTAAAGCAATAGATTTTACTATTCAATTAATTGATAAATAACAAATAAGCCTAATCGATATTAATAAGCATTTGACTTTGTTAAAATCAGATGACAACCTTGGTTGTCAAAACGGCAGTCTAATTTTGCAAACTTTTTGATAATTTTTAATGAATATACTTCCAATGTTACCAAATTGTTAAATTTTATTATATTTGTTATGCAATTCATTCGACACATTGAAAATCAGGCTACTTATTTTATTTATACCTTTTTGGATGATTTTTCATGCCCATGAGAGTTACGCGCAATGGAATAGGCAAGAAGTAAGCATCGATTTTTACAGTGATAGTATTGAAGTCCCAGTAGAACATTCATTTAACATTCCATTTTCAAGCATCATTTCTGAGCAAAACATTAAAGATTTTTATCTTAACATCGCTTTGAGTGATTTTAATTCTACTATCCAGGCATTATTAAACTATAAATTTACACACAAACTAGATGATTGGTTCTATTACCAGCTTGTTCGAAAAACGGCAGAAGAAATAAGCCCCAAAGAAGATAATTACTACAGATATACATTATATAAATGGTTTATTATGGCCCAAAGCGGTTATGATGTGCACCTAGCAATAAGCGAGCAACAATTGCTGTTTTATATTAGAAGTGATGAAAATATTTATGATATTCCGTTTTATGTAAAGAACAATCAGCAATATGTTTGCTTAAATCGCCACGACTACAAGCAAACGGATTTTAATAATCAAACCGTCTTTGAGGTTGAAATCCCGATTGATAAAGCTATTAATGTGTTTTCATATAAAATATCGCAATTGCCTGATTTTAAATTAAGTGCTTATACTGAAAAGGACATTCATTTTGATTATCACGAAAATGCTTATGAGTTTAAAATCAAAATCAACCCGCAGCTGAAAGCCGTTTTTGCTAACTATCCAGTGGTCGACTTTGCTTCTTACTTCAATATTCCTTTAAGTAAAACGACCTACAGTTCATTAATCAATACTTTGAAAACAAATTTGCAGGGGATGAATCAAAAAGAAGGTGTGGAATATTTAATGGATTTTACACGATATGCATTTTCATACGAAAATGACCAAGAAAATTATGGTAAAGAAAAAAGACTTTCTCCAGAGCTTACCTTGCTCAGCGATCATAGTGATTGCGATGACAGGGTAGGTTTATTTTTTTATCTTGTTAAAGAGATTTACAATTTGCCTATGATTACCTTGCTATATCCTACTCATGTTACTATAGCCATATCCTTTGATAAGCCTATTGGCAGACCTATTGTTTACAAGGGAAGGAAGTATTCTGTATGTGAGCCCACGCCTCAATACGAATCGCTTAGTTTAGGACAAATTTCATCCGAATTAAGGAAAATACCTTATCAAGTAGTGTATGAATATACGCCCAATAAATAATTTTAAAGTATTGTCAATTAATTTGTTGTAGAATAGTTTGTTAATTATACTATCTAAGATTTGTTTTGTTATTTTTATTAACATTATTTTGTCATCGAAAATAACAGATACAAATGATGGGGGAATCTATAGTTACTTATTTAGGAACAAATATCCGGGCATTACGCAATCGTAAGAAGTTAAGTCAGGAGATCCTAGCTAACGAATTGACAGTTAGTCGGGCTAAACTAAACAGTTATGAAAATGGAATTACCCAAAATCCGCCCATCGAGTTCTTGTTAAAACTTTCGGATTATTTCAATATTGGTATTGATTATTTGATCAAGCATAATTTGAATACTTTGTCTGAATTGCAGATTCGCCACCTAGAAGAAGAAAAGGACTTTATTAAAGGTTCGAAACTACGAATCCTTACAGGGACTGTAGATAAGTTTAATCGCGACAATATTGAATTGGTTCCATTTAAAGCCAAAGCGGGTTATGCAGCGGGCTATAGTGATCCTGAATTTATTGCATCATTACCTACTTTCCAATTGCCATTTTTATCGCCAGAAAGAAAATACAGAGCCTTTCAAATTGATGGAGATTCGATGTTACCTATCAAGCATGGCTCTTATGTGATTGGTGAATATGTTCTTAATTGGGAGGACATAAAAAGCGGTCAAGGTTATATTGTAATTACCCAAGAGGAGGGAGCTGTTTTTAAGATTATCCATAATAATATTAATAAAACGAGAAAACTACAATTGATTTCACTAAATCCCTTATTTAAGCCATACGAAGTTGGAATTGGAGAAGTGAGAGAAGTGTGGAAATTCATTAATTATTTTAGCAATGAACTTCCAGATGCACAAGCTGGTGAGGATAACAATATTATGCATAGGCTGCTAAGCCTTGAAAACGAAATTAAGAGCTTGAGAAATACAAGCAATTAATAATTTGATTGATTACGGCCCTATTAGTATGAGGATGGTTGCCCATCTTCATACCTCATAGGGTTTCCTTTTAACTTATCAAATCCTTTTAAAACACAAATAAAAATGATATGCTTGCATAAAGAAATCGTTTGTCTTGGCCTTACAAAAATTTTATCAGAAAGAAGTATTAGAAGCTGGATGTGATGAGGCAGGCAGAGGCTGTTTAGCAGGACCTGTGTTTGCAGCAGCGGTCGTTTTAGATGCGAAAAAAAATATCAAAGGTTTGGATGATTCGAAAAAGCTAAATGAAAAGCAGCGTCAAAATTTGCGATTTGAGATTGAAGAGAAGGCGCTCTGTTTTGCAGTTGCTTCCTACGATAACAAACAAATAGATGAAGTGAACATTTTAAAAGCTTCGTTTTTGTCTATGCACCTGGCGATAGATGGTCTTAGAATAAGGCCAAAATTACTGCTGATAGATGGGAATAGGTTCATTCCATATTTTAATGTTAAGCACCTGTGCATTGTGAAAGGTGATTCCAAAATGCAAAGTATTGCCGCTGCATCTATATTGGCTAAAACCTATAGGGATGATTTTATGATGAAGTTGCATGAGTCATACCCTGAGTATGGCTGGGATAGAAATAAAGCCTATCCAACCCAAGAGCATCGTGATGCCATAGCAAAGCATGGCATTACACCCTACCATAGACTTAGTTTCACTTTGCAAAAAAAGCAACTAGCCTTATTTTAAATTAAGGGCTTAGCAGTACTATAAAAAAGCCCCCGATTTCTTGGGGGCTTCATGAAATAAATTTGATTAATTAGTCTTTCAATACACTTCTTGAAATTACCAACTTTTGAATCTCGCTTGTTCCTTCTCCAATTGTACAAAGTTTAGAATCCCTATAGAACTTCTCAACTGGGAAGTCCTTGGTATAACCATAGCCACCAAAAATTTGTATGGCCTCACTTGCCGCCCAAACACAAACCTCAGATGCATAATATTTGGCCATAGCACTTTCTTTGGTCATAGGAAGGTGTCTCATCTTTAAATCAGCTGCTTGGTAGGTTAGTAATTCCGATGCTTCTATTCTGGTAGCCATATCTGCCAACTTAAATCCAATTGCCTGGAAATTTGCAATAGGCTGACCAAATTGATGGCGTTCTTTTGAGTATTTCAAAGCAGCTTCATAGCTTCCTTTTGCAATTCCAATTGATAGAGAAGCTATAGAAATTCTGCCACCATCTAATATTTTCATGGCTTGCTTAAATCCGTCTCCCACTTTACCCAATATATTTTCAGAAGGTATGCGACAATCTTCAAAAATCATTTCAGCGGTTTCGCTGGCACGCATTCCAAGTTTATTTTCCTTTTTACCACCTTTAAATCCTTTGGTTCCTCGCTCAACCACAAAGGCAGTAATGCCATTGCTATCCAATAACTCACCTGTTCGGGCTAAAACCACAGCCACATCACCGGTAATACCATGGGTAATCCAGTTTTTGCTACCATTTAAAACCCAATCATTTCCATCTTGTTTTGCCACACATTGCATACGCATGGCGTCACTACCTGTATTGGCTTCAGTTAATCCCCATGCACCAATCCACTCACCAGTTGCCAATTTGGGTAACCATTTTTTCTTTTGTTCTTCATTACCAAATTGTAAAATATGACCAGTACATAAGCTATTATGCGCAGCCATACTTAAGCCTACTGAACTACATACTTTTGTAATTTCAATAATGGCAGTAATATATTCGTTATAACCTAAACCAGCTCCGCCATACTCTTCGGGCACCAAAACCCCTAGTAAACCAAGCTTACCCATTTCTTGCATGGTTTCTTTTGGGAAATGCTGTGCTTCGTCCCATTCCATAACATAAGGACGGATGTGCTTTTCGGCAAAGTCTCGTGCCATTTGGGCAACCATTTTCTGATTTTCAGATTGTTCAAAATTCATAAAAAGAAATTGTTTTTATTAATAGTTTGGGCAATAATAAGCTATAAAATCAAACATTACACCTAGCTAATTTTTTTTATGGGATAAATTTTTATCAGGTTTTTGATATCCAATCAAAAGGTAATTCTTCTGAAATAAAGTAGGCTGAATAAATTCTTAAGAATTGAAGAAATCGCTTAATACAAATGTATTGAAAAAACTATCTTCGCACGCTTTATGGAAGAAAAAGTATTTATCATCGATTTTGGTTCGCAATACACACAGCTAATCGCACGCAGATTAAGGGAATTGAATGTATATTCCGAAATTTACCCATGCACACATTTACCACAAAATACAGAAAGTGTAAAAGCGATAATCCTTTCAGGAAGCCCTTATTCCGTGAATGATGGTATTTTACCTACTATTGATTTATCAAATTGGAGAGGTAAATTTCCCATCTTAGGCGTATGTTATGGGGCACAGATGTTAGCCCATCAAAATGGAGGTTATGTTGTACCTTCTAGCATTAGAGAATATGGACGGGCTTTTCTAACTCACATAAACGATGATGTATTGTTTAATAATATCAAACTAAATTCACAAGTTTGGATGAGTCATGGAGATACCATTCAAGATATTCCAACTAATTTTAAGATTATTGCAAGTACTGAGAGCGTTAAGGTGGCTGCATTTAAAATAGATGGGGAGCCCACTTATGCCATTCAATTTCATCCAGAAGTAACGCATAGTGCGGATGGTAAAACTTTACTCGAGAATTTTATTAAAAATGTGGCGGGACTGAAGCAAAATTGGACACCTAAACATTTTATTGAAACTACTACCGAAGAACTTAAAGCAAAACTTGGTGATGATAAAGTTATTATAGGCTTGTCGGGTGGCGTTGATTCTAGTGTTGCTGCGGTGTTGCTTAAAAATGCTATCGGTGAAAACCTAACAGGTATTTTTATTGATAACGGTTTGTTGAGAAAAGGAGAATACACTGCTGTACTTGAGGCTTATAACAAAATGGGTTTACATGTTATCGGTGTTGATGCAGCTAAATTATTTATAGGAGAGTTAGCGGGTGTTTCTGATCCGGAAACTAAACGCAAAATCATTGGCCGCGTATTTATAGAGGTTTTCGAGGCTGAAGCTAAAAAACTAAAGGATGTTAAATGGTTGGCTCAAGGCACCATTTACCCTGATGTAATTGAAAGTGTAAGTGTGAAAGGACCTTCGGCCACTATAAAATCACATCATAATGTCGGTGGACTGCCAGAGAAAATGGATTTTAAAATAGTAGAACCATTGCGCATGTTATTCAAAGACGAAGTAAGAAATGTTGGGTCTGCTCTAGGAATAGAACCTGTTATTTTGGGTCGTCATCCTTTTCCTGGTCCAGGGTTAGCTATCAGAATTTTAGGTGATATAACAGCCGAAAGAATTAATATTTTGCAATTAGCTGATGATATTTTTATTTCCGAACTAAAAGATAAGGGTTTATATAGCAATGTATGGCAGGCAGGGGTAATATTCTTACCTCTGCAGTCAGTGGGTGTAATGGGTGATGAGCGTACATATGATAATGTGGTTTGTTTAAGAGCTGTTACTTCGGTGGATGGCATGACAGCGGATTTTAGCCATTTGCCTCATGATTTCCTTGGATTGGTGTCAAACAGAATTATTAATGAGGTGCGTGGCATCAATAGGGTGGTTTATGATATAAGTAGTAAGCCTCCTGCAACTATTGAATGGGAATAAGACAGGAAAGACTTTCAAAAATATGAAACAAAAACATTGTATAATATCTTTTTATTGCCTGTTAATACTGGTTTCTAATTCTTTTGCTCAAACCAAAGTGGCGGTAATTATGCCATTTTGCAGCAAGCAAATAAGCTTAAAGCCTAATACCAAAAACGCTGATTTAGGGAATGCTTGCAGAGAGTATTATCAAGGTGCATTAATAGCTTCAGATACCTTAATAGAATTAGGAATTAGTTTGAGTATATCAAGCTATGATACGGAGAAAGATTCTAATGTTTTTATTAAGATTTTAAAGAAAAAGGAAGTTGCAGAAGCTGATTTAATCATAGGACCTGTTACCAAAGAAGCGCAAATGGCAATAAAGCCCTTCTCTGCTTCTAAACAGAAATACCATGTTTCGCCATTGTTTACTTTTACTAAAACCAAGGTGAATGACCCATATGTCATATCTGCAAATCCAGATTTAACTTATTATGCTGATTATGCACTTGGATATATAAATAACCAAAGTAAAAATCCAAATATTCTTATCATCCAAGATAAAGATCCTAGTGACAAGGTTTTTGGAGCTAGGGCTAAGCAATTACAAGGCAGTTTTTCAAATGCTTCTTTTTCTTATCTAGACATTAGTAAAATAAACGATTTGGGGAAATTTTTGGTAGCGAATAAGCCCAATCATATTATACTTTGCAGTACTGAAGAAAGTAAAGTAAATAGTAGTTTGAATGCGATAAATGACACAACAGGTTTGTATGACATTTCTACCTATGGGTTTACCCAATGGATGGATTTTAGTTCTATAAATGGTAAACTTTGGGAACAATGTAAAGTCCATATTCTAACTCCCCAATTTATTGATTACAGTGACCAAGCTGTGAAAGATTTCATTGGAAAGTATCGCGCTAAGTTTTACACTGAACCGAGTGTTTTTTCTTTTCAGGGCTATGATCAATTTATGTTTTTTGCCAAAAATGCGTCACAAAACAAAAATGATATCAAGAAGTTGATTGAACAAAATAGTTATCAAGGCTTATGTAATCATTTTAAAGTAGCCTTCAAACAAGACAGCGAAGGTTTGCAAAATGCCAATCTAAATATAGTAAGGTGGCAAAACATGAAGTTGGTAAGGGTTGAATATTAATTGTTTTTGAATCTATTTTGTAGCATGCCAATCACACCAAAACCCGTAGCTTATTGAGTTTTGTAATTTAAAATAGTCATTCCTATGCTTCAAAAGACATGCCCTTGCTGAATCATAATTCAACCATTCTCCATCCAAATCATTTCCGAATGGACCGGAAGATCCTATTAAAAAATCGTGTTTGAATTTCCTACTTAATTTCTCCCTGTATGATGAAGTTTGAATTCCAAAACCCAATGCCACAGAAATTTTATTAATAATTTTGGTTTTGAGACTCGGCTTTTTAAATCGAAGCGTCTTTGCATGACTGTAAAAATCTTCATCTTTTTTTAGTATTTCTAAGGAGGTTTGATCTACAAGTTTAAACTTTGTATATCCGAGTTCTTTAAGTCCTATTAGCGTGGCTAAGGATTGCTCTTCTGTTAATATTTGATTTTCACCTACACATTCTGATTCTACTGAAATAAAAGTTGGGAGTATATTTAAACCCGACAAAGTTTGTAAACATAATTCATCATAACCTTCAATATCAATTTTGCAATAATAGGGGGTACCGTAAGTTTTAAAAATGGTTTTAAGTGTTTTACATTCCACTTTCAAAGTTTCTTTGGCAAGTTGATTCCTATCTGCTATTTCTTTTTTGAGCGAACTCCAAAGCGATAGTTTACTGATGTTAAAATCCATATGCATTTCGTCAATATCTGCAATGGCGTAGTTTAAAACTCTTAACTTCTTTTGTTTAACTTCTTGTTCGAACTTTTTGTTTACGTATTTAATAATATTTGGGTTAGCATCTATGGCAATTACATTGTAACCCCTTTTTAAATAGTAGTTGGCATCTTCACCGCGATGCATGCCTACATCAATTATCAAGTCGTTTTTTATCATCTTGTCAACACAATTTTAACCCTTTCAACAAACAATAGGGATTAAAAATGGAGTTAAGGGGAAACAGGCATTGAGTCAGCACTAATTTGTGTTGAGTTGCTTTGCTGAATTTACAAACGTGTTATACCAACGGGGTATTCTTGACTTAATAGCATTTGGATTTTCT
>CANHJJ010000048.1 GCA_947460565.1 Bacteroidota bacterium | reverse complement strand
TTGGCTAGGGAAACGCTTGGTGAAATGCTGCGCACCAATAGCCCATGCAACGTAGCCTTCTCCTATTTGACATATAAATTCATCAATATTTTCCTCAGGATTGAGGAAAAAATCTAAGCCCTCGTTGTCATTTGAAACACCCAATGCTTTGCAGGTATTAAGATACCTATCAACGATATGAATTTGAGGTAAACCAGAAACTTGTTTAAAATTAACTGCCAACCATTTCTCAAAATTCACTTTATCGAATGCTTGGGATTCTGCCCCCAAAACCGATTTAAAAATCTGAGTCCTTAGGTTGTTATGCAAATCAATTACATAGTCATATCCCTCCACTTTCAATTCCAATGCCTTTGAGGCAGGGCTTTTATCAAGTAAATGCACCTTATCAATGTATGGGTTGAATGCCAAAAGGCTAGTATATTGGCCTTTGGTCAAAAAGTGAATTTCAGCATTTGGGTACTTATTTTTTATGCAACGAGGAACGGGACTTGTCAAAACAATATCGCCAATGGAGCTAAATCGGATGAGGAGTATTTTGGGTGCTGACTTCAAAAATTCAAATTTCGGGCAAATATAGATGATATATGAAACTTTTATGAACCTCTCCCTAAATCCCTCAGCTTAGGAGAAGGACTTCAAAGCCTAATAAGCCTTAGCTTCGGAAAGCTATTAATAACCTTTCGTGTTATTTAAATGCTTTTCCCTGTCATATAAATGTTTAATAGGGTGCATTTTAAAAGTGACAAACTTTTTTTACATGGCATCAGAAGAGACGCTGCGCTTAACTCCTGCGAGATTGAATGTATTAATCTAATACCAAGGAAATTTATCGGAAAAATCAGGTAATTTTTTTCAATTTGAAAAGGCCGACATTTGCAATGTTGCCCTCAAAGACTTTATTTTGAAATAATTATTTACAAAACACTTTGGATATGTGAATATAAGACATATATTTGCTGCCCTTTAAAATTTTTAAAACTTAAATAGATATAAACCATGTTTGCAATAGTTGAAATTGCTGGCCAACAGTTTAAAGTTGAAAAAGACCAATACTTATATGTGCATCGTTTGCAACAAGAGGTTGGCGCCAGTATTGAACTTGACAAAGTACTCCTTGTGAATAACAACGGAAGTATTTCAGTAGGATTACCTACAGTTAGCGGAGCCACCATTAAAGCTAAAGTGTTAGATCACTTGAAAGGCGATAAAGTAATTGTGTTTAAGAAAAAGCGCAGAAAAGGATATCGTAAATTGAATGGTCACCGTCAAATGTTTACTAAAATTCAAATAGAAGCTATTAAAGCTTAGTTGTTTAACAAATAAAAAGATAGATTAAATACCATGGCACACAAAAAAGGAGTCGGTAGTTCAAAAAACGGACGTGAATCGCATAGCAAACGCTTAGGTGTAAAAATATATGGCGGACAATATGCCATTGCAGGTAATATTATAGTTCGTCAACGTGGTACAAAACACCACCCAAGTACCAATGTAGGAATAGGTAAGGATCATACCTTATTTGCTTTGGTTGACGGTAATGTAGTATTCAAAAAAGGTAAAAACGATCGTAGTTTCGTTTCAGTAGAACAAAGAGTTATAGCTGAAGCATAAAATACCCATTAAACCAAATTAAAGCTGCTATATTCATAGCAGCTTTTTTTTTACGTAATCACATTTTGAATATTCATTAAATTAATCATATTCGCACCACTAAATTTTAAAAATGAAAAAACTATTTATTCCAATTCTAGTATTACTTAATCTGGCAGTTTCATGTGACAAAACACCATCTACTGCACCACCAGCATCATCAGCACCTGACACTGCTATGTTTATGAGCTACAGTATTGGTAGCACAAACTATAATATGTCTTATGTGGGAGCGGTTAAAGATTCATTATCCGATCCTAATTTGTTCATTTTATCAGCCACCACAACCAAGTCATCCTTATTCCCTAGCTTAGTGTTTGTTCTTACAAAACCGATTAATGGATGGAAAACATCCATATCTAATATGGATCAGAACAATCAAGCAAATTTTGTTGAATTTAAATTAAGCGCAACCAATAAATGTAATTCGAAAAACGTAATCCCTACTGATAGTACTGGTATGAATATTAACTTTTCTAAATTCTCATATGCTTATGCAGACGTTATTGAAGGGACTTTTTATGGTTCACTTGCTCCGCAAGAAGACCCTAACCAACTTACTTTTATCAAAAATGGTAAGTTTAGATTAAGAGTTAATTAATGATATTATTTAAACCAGCTTAGGCTGGTTTTTTTATGCCCATTTCCAATATTTCATATGCACCTATCATATCCATATGTAGTAGCGTGGCTAGGCCGTCTTTGTCTCTTTCGAACATCGGCAGGAATTTGGCTCCATATACTATTTCTAGCGCGTTATATGAATACCTGTAATGAACTGTTTGAGAATAGGTATCATCAAAACCTTTGAAGGCAACAATCAATTCGGCCTCGATATCCAACAAATCTTGCATCAAAAGTCCATACATGGGGCTATCTTCTTCAATAGGATGTACGATGGTCCAACTTAATGAGAGGGCACTCACTTTTTCATATTCTAATTTTAAAGTTAAAAATCGTCTTATCGAGGTTTCTTTTTCAATATAACTCAACATCATTCGAGCTTCGCATTCTATCAATTGGTTGTTTCGAGCATTTGCAATTCTAATCATTACGGCTGTTTTACCTTGAAAGGGAGCAATAACAGCATTTTCACTTCTAATAAGTTTTGCATTTGGTCTTGAAAAACGCCCATAGAGCAAACCTGTTGCCAAGGCAAATGCCATCAAACCAATTAGCGACTCTATAGCAGCAACAGCGCTAGCTGCATACCCAGTAGGATTGATCCTACCAAAACCAACAGTGGTGAAGGTTTGAGTGCTGAAGAAAAAAGCCTCAAAAAATTTATCTTTTTCCGTATCTCCAATGATGCCACCTAAGTGTTCAATTCCGATAAAAAAGTATATAAAGGCAAAAATTAAATTTATGGTAAAGTAAAATGCGAATATCATTAAACTAAAGCGCGTCCACGACATTAATATTAGGTCGTGAAAGGGGTTGAAACGATTAAATAATGGAAGTCCGTCTCGTTTTACATTAAAACTTCCATCCTTATTTACCAAGCGGTTTCCTTGGGCCTGCGCTTGAGAACCAAATCCAGTATACTTATCTTCGTTCTGTCTATTAAATAATATTTTTCTTCTCATGCAAATTATAAAAGGATATGTTTCGACTTTACTTCAGTTCCCCAAAAAATACTGGCTCCTTTGTCGAAATTATCAGGAAAATCGGTAGTATTAAAAGTTATTTGGGCGTTTTTAGAACATAAAGATTCCAATTCGGTATGGCGTAATAAATAATCCTGCAAACTATTTGCAACAATCTCACCTTGTGATACTATTTTAATATGCTCAGGAACAAATTTCCTCAGTTGATTTAGTAAAATAGGATAATGGGTACATCCTAAAATAATGGTATCAATTTTACTCGATTTTGACAACAAAGCATCCACATGCTTTTGGACAAAATAATCTGCACCTGGATTAGCAATCTCATTATTCTCAACCAAAGGAACCCACATGGGACAGGCTTCCTGGTGAACCATAATTTCCGGATAAAACTTATTTATTTCAATAGGGTATGATTGAGAGCTAACTGTGCCGCTGGTGGCAAATATTCCAACATGATTTGTTTGGGTGTATTGCTGAACAATTTCAGTGGTTGGACGAATGACACCCAAAACACGCTTTTGGGAATCGAATCGATTTAAGTCTTTCTGTTGAATAGTTCTTAAGGCCTTGGCTGATGCTGTGTTGCAAGCTAAAATCACTAAGTGACATCCTTCTGAAAACAATCGATTTACACACTCAAAAGTATATTCATACACGGTGTCAAATGATCTTGAACCATAAGGAGCGCGAGCATTATCGCCCAAATAATAATAATCATATTGAGGAAGTTTTTTTGCAAATTCTTTCAAAACGGTTAAACCACCATAACCTGAATCAAAAACACCAATTGGACCTGGTTTCATCATCATTTTTTAATTTTAGTAGCAATATTAGTATTTCATTTTTTACATTCGCTAAAAAAGTAAAGATATGAGAAATTTATTAATAAGCGTTTTACTCACTTTGTTTTCCTTTGGAATGGCACATTCACAAACCAAAGCAGATGACATTGTAGGAACATGGATTACTGGAACTGGTAAGGCACACATCAAAATTGATAACATTAAAGGTTTTTATTTTGGAAGAATAGTATGGTTAAAAGAACCCCATAATAATGATAACAAGCCAAAAACAGATATTAACAACCCTGATAAAAGCAAGCAAAACCTGAATCTTTTGGGCTTAAGACTTTTGGATGGATTTGAATACAAAAGTGAAAACAATTGGGAAAGGGGGACAATTTACGACCCTGAAAATGGAAAAACCTATAGCTGCAAAATTTATCTCGACAATAAAAACACAATGAAAATTAGAGGCTACATAGGGATTTCATTGATAGGCAGAACAGATACTTGGACAAGGATAAAATAGCAAATACAATTTCCTTTCCTCAATCAGTCAATTTGTATATTTTTGTTAAAAATTTTACTAATGTTTGGAAAAATAGCAGAAGCAAAACAAAAGGCTGAAGAAATAAAGAGTAAGTTGACGCTAATAACCGTTGAAGGAAATGCGGAAGGTATTACCATAGTTGCCAATGGTAATAAAAAAATCATTTCCATTGATATACCTGCTGACATGTTAAAACCTGAATATAAAGCACAGGTAGAAGAAGCACTACATGAAGCTATTGAAAACGCATTAAATCAAGCTGACAATATTGCAAAAAGCGAGATGAAATCTCTGATGGGCAGCTTATTACCGGGTGGATTAGGAAATCTCTTTGGTTAAGTGCTACGTACTACAATTGTAAAAATTTGCATTATCATTGTCTTATTTTGAGGTATTGTGCAACATATTTTTGTCTTGTTGGGTCAAATCTATTAATTTGTAATATAAAGCCTCATAAATGAAAAGAGTTTTTCCCATAATGTTAATAGCAGGTGTTTTACTTTTTGCTTCATGCAACAAGCTTGAACAATTTAATGACCTATACATAAGATTAAACCTCTCTTCAAAGAGTTTATGGTTTAATTTTGACTCTACAGACTCAATTAAAAGTTTCGAAATTTCCAAAGTAGGAAACTATCTTAATATTGATAGCATTCTTCAAAAAAACTCGGTAGATACCAACAAAATCCAATCAGTTAAAATTTATAAAATTAACTTCACCATTGATACCACAAACAGTGTTTCCAAAGAAAACAATTTCGATTTTCTAAAAAACATGTCAGTCTCGTGCAAAGTTGACAATCCTTCATTTGATTATATTAATCTTGGGAAAGCAGACTCAATAAAATCCAATATGATGTCATTTGATATGAGTGTGCCAAACATTGAAGTTAAAGATATTATTAGGATGGATGAAATTAGATACAGAATGAATGGTTGGAACAAAAAGCCTATGGGTAAAACCAAGGTAATTGTTACCATTGACTACACCGTTGACGCTGCCCTCTCAAATAAATAAGTTTATTCTTTAATAAACTTCGTAGTTTTCACAAAACCATTTTCGTTTATATATTTCATAAAATAAACACCTTTTGATAGGATAGAAATATCGATTTCAGTTTTATTTTTATTAATTGCCGTTCTTGATATTTCACGACCATTTATATCCATAATAATACCATCTGCATTTTGAAATGAATTCTGAGAAACATTTAGTTCCAATTTATCTTTAGCGGGATTTGGGTATATACTAATTACATTGCTGTTAGTCAATTCATTCAAATTGCTTGGGCTTTGAACATAGATAGCATATTTTGAATTTGAATCATTAATATTTTGGCTGATTGGCCCTAAAATGGTATTAGCTGTCCCTTTTATTTTTATCATTACCACCAATGGATAATTTGTGTTTGCCATAGCCTCAGTTGCGGTTCCGGTAATTGTTACACAGCCATTGCTTCCTCCTTTGATTCCGCAATTAGCGTTGTGGCATGTATATGTAAAACCTGGAGGCATACCTTTTACTCCTATAATAAACAAGCTATCAATGGTAGCTTTGATATTTTGTCCTAAATAACTAAATAGGGTATCTTTCGTAATATAAAACTGTAAAACTTGACTGTAAGCCACATTGGGCGTAGCAGCAGGCAATGAAGAAGGAAATACACCAGAGGACTTAATACTCGCATCGGGCAGACATTGTGCATTGGTATCAATAGTAAAAAATGAAGAAATTGAAATTAAAAATGCAATTTGTAATAATATCTTTTTCATATTTGTTGTAATGAATATTTTTTCAAGTTTAGCATATAAATCAATTATTTGCATATTTTTATTCTTAATTTTTACCAATAAGCTACAAGCCCAAAAAATTCAAATAAGTGGGAAGGTGAGCGATAATGAAAGCAACGAAGCACTTATGGGTGCCATCATTTCTATTGACAACAACAATGTTTCAGCTACTGATAATACTGGAAGTTTCAGCTTCTATTATTCTCCTAACAAACAAGTTGAAAAAGTCAAATTACAAGTAATGTATTTAGGTTATGACACCTATTCAGATAGCATACTCATTAGTAATCGCAATGGATTAAACCTTAACATCAAACTTAAAACGAGTAAAACCCAATTGGACCAAGTGATCGTCTCAGCAGGTAGGTATGAACAATCTGTAAAAAAAGTAACTGTTTCAACCGAAGTCATCAAACCCTATTTAATAGAAAATCGCATCACCACAAATATGGATAAGTTGATTGACCAAATTCCAAGTGTGAACGTGGTGGATGGACAAGTTAGCATAAGAAGCGGCAGTGGATGGAGCTATGGAGCAGGCTCGCGGGTAATGGTATTGTTGGATGGCATTCCTTTTTTATCAGGGGATGGAGGGCAGCCTCAATGGAAGTTTTTGCCTATAGAAAATGTTGAACAAGTAGAGGTAATCAAAGGCGCTTCATCTGTTTTATACGGCAGCTCGGCATTGAACGGTATGATAAATTTTAGAACTAAATTGGCCAGCGACAAACCCATTACCCATATCAATTTGTTTTCGGGTGTATACGATAATGCTCCTCGAAAAGATTTGCAATGGAATAGCCAAGCAAGACTGCAAAATGGTTTCAATATTTTCCATTCAAACAAATACAAAAATATGGCATACGGCATTGGACTCAATTATTTTAAAGATGATGGCTACCGCTGGGGAGAAAACGATCACAGGCTAAGAATTAGTTTTAATACCCGTTTCAATTCCAAGAAAATTCCATCTTTACAATATGGCGTAAATGGAAGTGTTTTGACAACGGATGCAGCATCATTTCTACTCTGGGAAAGCTATAAATATGGTTATATTGCTGGAGATACACTCGTTACAAATACTACTTCTTACAACCACTCTTTCGACCCTTATGTTAGTTTTTTTACAGGTAAATTAAAACACAGTTTTAAAGGAAGATGGGTTTATGTAGATAATAGGGTTCACAACCCCGACCCGACCATAAATCAAAACAATGCCAATCATACTCTTTATAGTGAATACCAATCGCAGATAAACCTATCAAAAAATTTCTTACTGAATGCTGGACTTGTGTGGCAGCAAACTATTAGTAATTCACCCTTGTTTCAAGGCAATCAAAATGCATCCAACTATGCAGGATTTGCCCAATTAGACTATAACCACAAGCGTTGGAGTGCCAATGCAGGCATGCGCTACGAAGCATACAGTATTAATGGTAATTTTGAAAGCAAACCCGTTTTCAGAACAGGGCTCAACTTTGAGGCAGCCAAAGCCACTTTTATCAGAGCTAGTTTCGGGCAAGGCTATCGTTTTCCAACCATTGCAGAAATGTTTATCTCAACCACTGCAGGTTCTATAACAGTTGTGCCCAATCCTAATTTAAAATCAGAAAGTGGATGGAATGCCGAGATAGGCCTAAAACAAGGATTTAAAATAAAAGGCTTTAAGGGATTTGCAGATGCTGCCTATTTTTTCACCCAATACCAAAACATGATGGAGTTTAATTTTGGACTATTTGCTTTAAATAAAGACAATAACGCCATTCCTGCTTTCAAAAGCTTAAACGTAGGTGAAACAAGAATAACAGGTGCTGAAATTTCAATTTCTGGAGAAGGTAAAATTGGTGAAGTTCTTATTCAAAGTATTTTAGGATACACCTACACCAATCCAATTTCTTTGCAACCAGATTTGGTTTATGCAAATGATCTCGGCTCAAATTATCCTCGTAGCTATAAAAACTCAAGCTCTGATACAACAAATAATTTATTAAAATACCGCTTTCAACACCTTGCAAAACTTGATGTGCAAGCTACTTACAAAAAATGGAGTTTAGGATTTAGTGCAAGGTACAATAGTTTTATGAGTAATATCGACTTGGTATTTACTGCTTTCAATTTTTCAGACATGAACGATGCAAGACGCATGGGCAAAGAGGGAGATTTGATTTTTGACGCACGTAGTTCTTATAAAATAAACCAAAAACTAACGGCCAACCTAATGGTTAGTAACCTACTAAACCGAGAGGTGATGACCCGCCCAGCAGACCTGCGCCCACCGCGTTTATTTGTATTGCAATTGCAGATAAAACTATAATTGAGAAGGACTAATTAGAAACTAATTCCAAAAGAAAATCGTTTCATATCGTAATCCCTAAATGACCCTGTTTCAGCTTTTGAAAAGATATATGAAAACTCACTAAAGACCTTAAGTAAACCTAAGTTGTGTTCAAACCTTAAACCCGAAATAAAGCCGTAACTTATTGATTTTACAGCATTCTTACTATCATCTACCCAAATTTGATTGTATCCTAATTTCAATTGAATTTTATTATTACCTTTTCTACAAACAGAATTTATGAAACCAAGGCTAAATTGATTTAGACTCAAAACACTATCTGATTGTAAATTAAGAGTTCCCATTATTGATTATTATAAAATTAGAAATTGAGTATTGAGCAAACAAATTAAAATTATCTTTTGGCTTACCAAGGTAAGTCCCAAAACCTGCATGAAATAATGAGGTATTATTGTATCGATTTACTAACGCTTCATTATTTAAAAAATTAACACCAAACTCCGCGTAAGGTCTAATAAATGAGCCATCAAAATCTAATTTGGAAGATGAATTTTGGGCAAAAGCCAAAGTAGGTAAAAGAAGCAGTGTAATTAATATTTGATTATAAATTTTCATCCCATTGATCTTAAAAAATTAATAATTATTTCATTGATTTGCTTAATACATCCCAAAGCACGATTCCTGCGGCTACAGAAACATTAAACGATTTTTTGGCTCCAAATTGAGGAATTTCAAGACAGATATCTGATTTAGAAATAATTTCTGGAGACACGCCATCTACTTCATTTCCTAAAACGAGGGCATAACTAAGTTCGGAATTGGGTTCAAAATCTTGCAGCATTATACTACTTGTAGTTTGTTCAATTGAACAAATAACAAAACCTGCATCCTTTAATTTACTTATCAGCTCATTTACATCAGCAAAATACTCCCAAGATACAGTTTCTGTGGCACCCAAAGCGGTTTTTGCAATTTCTTTATTAGGGGGTGTTGCAGAAATTCCACACAAAAAAATTTTCTGATAACCTAGGGCATCACAAGTCCTAAAAATAGAGCCAATGTTTTGGGCACTCCTTATATTATCGGTAATAATTATATGATTTTTCTTCCCACGCATAAATTTACAATTGCTTTTATAACACACAAAACTTTAATAGTCAAAAACTTAGTTTAACTCTTTAACTCAAAAATACTTTATGTAGGGATAAATACCTACTAAATTAAGATTAAAATTGTATTATTGCGATATGAAGTTAGTAAAACTACATAAATTAAATTAACCAATGCAAATAAAATGAAAATAATATCTAAGAACACAATAATGCTTTTAGTTTGCTTACTAACTGCAAAGATAT
>CANHJJ010000047.1 GCA_947460565.1 Bacteroidota bacterium | reverse complement strand
TTTTGGTGCAGAATTGTTGGGCAATAAAATTCCCGAAGCGCCATCATCCAGAAAGAAACCAAATTCTGCTTTTTGCATCACCTTCAACTCATTGTAATTTCCTATCTGTATCATACTTGCGGGATATTTTCAGCAAATATAGCATAATCAAGGGTGGTGCAAAACGAAAAGGGCTATTCAATGAAGCTGTTTATATCAGTAAATTAATCCATGCCTAATTTTACAATTTTCGAAAATTGAATAAATTGCAACAAACTATTTAGCTTCAGCGGTATATCCACCTGCCAATAAAAAAATAAAACTAATAAATATAAATCGTATGAAAACGACATCTTTCAAATTAATGCTAGCCACTGTATGTGCGCTATTAGCAAGTGCAATCATGAACCAAACCAATGCACAGCAAAAGGCCTGGTCGGGTAATAACAATGGTTTTGGTATCGACAGTTTAAATAATCCATCCACTGTTACTTGGACGCTATCTCAAGGTCCAGGAACAGGTGTATCTGCAAATGCTGTTGGGGGAGGAAAGGGCGTTAGAACTACTACCTTGTGGTCTAATACTACATCCAATGCTATTAAATATGATACCATTCAGGCGTTTGAAACCATGAATGGTTGTGTAAGTTCAGTTGTAAAAAAAGGTGTAAATGTATTTCCTTTGCCTAGTTTGAGTGTAGGAACAAGTGACACCATTTGTTATGGAGAAGCTTTGGGAACCAGGACTCTGACCATTTCAAACTTTGCTACTATTGGAGGTGCAGCCAACATGGGTAATTTTAATATTAATATGGATTTGAGAGTGGGATCAGCAACTGGAACTTCTGTGCCTGGTGCAAGTGCTTTATTAACATTTAGTAATGTTTCAAGCAATACAGTTTCATTAACTGTTCCTTCAGGTGCCTTACCAGCAGGAAGCTATTTCTTAGTGGTAACAGGATTCTCATCTACTACTGCAGCATCTGGAACAGCAGGCACAGCGGGCTATTTACCAGCTCCAGGTAGTATAGCTTCAGGAAATTCAGCAGCTACGGTAACAGCATTACCTACAAACGGAATAAACTATTATACGGTGGTTGTTAGACCTCAGGTGGTTACTTCTCCTATCTTATCTTACTAATAAGTCTAAACCACATTAATGCGTAAACTCATTGCCTCCATGGTGATGGTGCTACTTTGTGGCACCGGTAAACTTGCCGCACAGTCAATTGTGAGTCCGGATACTGTATGCGCAAATACTAACAATAAAATTTATAAAGTGGCCATGAATGTGGGCTCCACCTATCATTGGTCACTAAAGAATAAGATGGGAATTATCAATACACCAATACCATCTCGAAGTGATAGTATTACTATTAATTATGGAACAGTATCTGGAATTGATACACTCAAATTGGTAGAACAAGGTCCATCAGGCTGTTTGGGTGATACGGTGACTATGGCCATTTTTATAATGCCTCCAGTCACAGCTATCATAAATGGTGCAGATTCAATTTGTTTAAATAATGCGAGCTTAGGTAAAATATCGATTAGTTTTACGGGCATAGGTCCATGGGATTTTACTTATACTGATGGTTTGAATCCTGTTTCAATAAATGGTATTAGCAGTAGTCCCTTTATCATTAATACCCCAGTGTATGTTTCCTCGGGTATCAGGCCATATAGCATTTTAAAAGCTTCAGGGCTCAAGTCATGTGCTGCTAATACGAGTGGTTCGGCAAGTGTCACCGTTTTTCCTAAACCAAATACATCACCCATTTCACATTATTAATGATCAAAAATTTTCGACATATCATCTTGATTATTTTACTTGCATTTATTGTAGGCAGGGTAAGCTATGCGCAAGTTATTGATACTGCCTGTTTGGGTGAAACATTTGTGAGATATGGCGTTCCTAATACTCCAGGTTCAACATATTATTGGTACCTGAATGGAGGCACTATTAATACGGGTTTAGGGACCAATGAAATTCGTGTTGATTGGCAAAATGTTTCAGGCATGAAAGAAATTAATGTGGTGGAGAAAAATGCTTTAGGTTGTTTTAGCGATACACTTAAAGCCCAAGTTTGGTTAATGCCCAAACCCTCATTGACTGTGAGTGGGAACCTAAATATTTGTGAAGGTGATAGTACTATTATATCAGCCAATGGTGCCACAGATTTGATGTGGGGAACGGGTGAAAAAAGCTTGTCGATTAAGGTTAAACAGCCAATAGGAAACTATCCAAATTATGTACTTGGCACTTCGCCATGCTTATCAGACACATTATATTTTACAGTGAAAGTAAGGGCTATACCTAAAGTTCCTGATTTTACTTATAGCCCTTTATTACCTGATGTTGGTGCAGATGTTAGCTTTGTTTTTAATGATACTTTAAAGACTGGTGAAAGTCTCAGTTGGCTATTTGATAGTGGCAACCCATTTAACTCAAGCGATGTGAATCCTGTGATTTTTTTCACTGATTCAGGTTATAAAAATGTGAGACTAGAAGCGAGTAACAGCGGTTGTGTTTCGTATACGCTTAAACAAATTTATGTGCGCAATGCAGAAAAAATTTTTGCACCTGAGGCCTTTTCTCCTAATAATGATGGGGTAAATGACGTGTTTATTTTGAAAGGTTATGGAATTAAATCTAGTCACATGATCATATATAACCGTTGGGGCGAAGTGGTTTTTGAAAGTACAGATTTTAATAAAGGTTGGGATGGAAAAGTAGATGGTGAATATGTGTTGGACAATGCTTATTTATACAATATTTCTGCTACAGGATTATCTGGTAACACTTTTCGCTACGCAGGAACCATTACCATTGTTAGGTAAAATAAAAATATATATATGTCAAGATTAAAACAAATTGCCACCTCTTGGTTTGAAGCTTTTAACAAACATGATTTAGAAAGGTTATTATCTTTGTATGATGACAATGCCTTACATTATAGTCCTAAACTTAAAATTCATCAACCTAATACGAATGGTTTGATTAAAGGTAAGGATGCCTTAAGAAATTGGTGGGCAGATGCCTTTAATCGTTTACCTAATCTGCACTACCAAGTTATTAAGCTTACAGCAGATGATGGACAAGTTTTCATGGAGTATATTCGCCAAACCCCAGATGAAGAGGATTTGAGAGTTGGGGAGGTGTTGGTTGTAAGGGACGGCCTAATAGTGGAATCAAGGGTTTACCATTCTTAGCCTTGGATTTTATGGATATTTGTTTCTTCTTTCATGTTGTAAATTGGTTTTCTTAATTTCCTATTTATCTAAATTAGCTTTTGGGAACGAAATAATTTGATTTTCCTTTCGTTATTTTGGCCACAACAAATCACAAAATTGATTATTTTCGCAGCAGAATTTAAAAATTTAAAATGGCCAATAGCTTTTAGCTATAGCACAACAACCTATGTTCGATAATTTAAGTAGTAAGTTAGAAAAAGCTTTTAAAACCCTTAAAGGGCAAGGAAAAATCACTGAAATTAATGTGGCCGAAACCGTTAAGGAAATTCGAAAAGCATTGATTGATGCCGATGTAAACTATAAAATAGCAAAACAAGTTACAGATACCATTAAGGATAAAGCCATTGGAGCCAATGTGCTTACTACGGTTTCACCGGGACAATTGATGGTGAAAATAGTAAATGATGAGTTGGTAGCTTTGTTTGGTGGAAAAACCGAAGAAATTAGCACGGAGGGTAATCCAACCATCATATTAATGGCTGGATTGCAAGGTAGTGGTAAAACAACCCACACCGCAAAATTGGCTAATTTTATCAAACGCAAAGGTAAATCTGTGATGATGGCTGCCTGCGATGTATACCGTCCTGCCGCCATTGAGCAATTAAAAGTTTTAGGTGCACAAATTGATGTGCCTGTATATTTTGAAGAAGGAAACCTAAATCCAGTAAGTATTGCAGCCAATGCTGTTAAGCATGCCAAAGAAAACAATGCAAGGGTTATAATCATAGATACTGCGGGTCGTTTGGCTATTGATGAGCAAATGATGAACGAGATTGGTGATATCAAAAAAACGATAAAGCCTCATGAAATCTTGTTTGTTGTGGATGCCATGACAGGTCAAGATGCTGTTAATACCGCAAAAGCATTTAATGATGTATTGGATTTTACAGGTGTTATCCTAACCAAATTGGATGGTGATACCCGAGGTGGAGCAGCCTTATCTATCAAAACAGTAGTTGAAAAACCTATTAAGTTTGTAGGTATGGGCGAGAAAATGGAAGCCCTTGATGTATTTCACCCAGATAGGATGGCTCAACGTATTTTGGGCATGGGTGATATCGTTACCCTAGTTGAACGAGCCCAAGACGTGTTTGATAAAGAAGAATCAGATCGTATCCAGAAAAAATTATTAAAAGATCAATTTACTTTCCAAGACTTTTTAAGTCAAATACAACAAATCAAAAAGATGGGTAACCTAAAAGATTTGATGGGAATGATTCCGGGTGTTGGTAAAGCCATAAAAGATTTAGATGTGAGTGATGATGCTTTCAAACATATTGAAGCTATTATTTATTCAATGACTCCGAAAGAAAGAGAGACGCCAGATATCATAAATGGTTCGCGCAGAAAAAGAATTGCTTCTGGTTGTGGTAGAGATATTCAAGAGGTGAATCAATTGTTAAAACAATTTGATGAAATGCGCAAAATGATGAAAACCATGAATAAATTTCAAGGAACAGGACGCAGCATGAAAGGCTTGCCTTTTATGAGATAATTATAAAAACAATCATGTCGAATGCAAAAATAAAAAGTGGTATCAGTTACAGACTACGAAGGCTGTTAACTTTGTTTTTGCAAGGTTTACTTATCACTTTGCCTTCTGTGGTAACCTATCAACTCATTAAATCTACTGTTAGATGGATAGATGAGTTTTTGCAACTTGAAACCCCTGGCTTAGGTTTTGTAATTGTAATCAGTTCTATTACTTTCCTTGGTTATATAGGAACTAACATAGTGACACGTCCTATTCTTGATATGTTTGATGATATTTTCAGTCGCATACCTTTCATCAAAAATATATACACTTCAGTAAAAGACTTGGTTGAAGCCTTTGTTGGTGATAAGAAGAAATTTTCTAAACCAGTTGTAGTTGAAATGTCACAAGGCTTATACAAACCTGGATTTATTACTAATGAAGATTTAAATGAATTGAATTTGCCAGGCTTGGTAGCAGTCTATTTTCCGCACTCATATGCCTTTTCGGGTAATGTGTTTTTTCTTGAGAAGATTAGAGTCAAACATTATGATACCAATGCCACAGACTTTATGAAGTTTATTATTACAGGCGGTGTAACCGAAATGGATCAATCAAACCTACATCAAGATATTGATAAGCCTGAATAATATTTTTATACTCATCAAAATTGCTAGGTTCAAAAACCTATTGATGATATTATTTACCCAAGTTTTTGCTTTTTACTTTCTAAATCCATACGCTGATTGGCATGATTTACTGAGATTTAAATTTTTGGCTCTGGTATTTTGCACGGTTTTGGTTGCAGCAGCAGGTTATATCATAAACGATTATATAGATGTTAAAATTGACATGGCAAACAAGCCAAGCAATGTCTTGGTAGGGGTAAGGATATCAAGAAGGAAAACCATTTTTGCTCATTGGGTGCTTACTTTAACAGCAGCATTTTTATCCTTGCTTATTAATATCAATGTGTTTATCTTGGTAATAGTTTGTTCCCTTTTGCTTTGGTTGTATTCAGAGTATTTTAAAAAATCTTATTTGGCGGGCAATATTTTAGTAGCCATATTAACTTCGTTCACCTTACTTATTCTGTTTTTGTATGATGAAAATCTGTATTGGCCCGGTATAATATCCTATTCCATTTTTGCTTTTTTTACAACCTTAGAAAGAGAGATTATTAAAGATACTGAAGATATAAGGGGAGATGCTAAATTTAATAGCCATACACTTCCCATACGCCTAGGTGTAAGGAAAACAAAAGATATTTTGCTATACCTTCACTTGTTTAATGCAGCACTTATTTTTGCCTTTGCATTTTATATTCAACCATTTTTTAAAAATCATATCAATACCTATTTTTTATTTTTGATTTATATATTGTTAGGCATTTTATTACCTATGGCAGCTATGGCTTGGCTTATCAAGGTGTCAGATGTGAAGTACGACTTTTCTAAACTCAGTCGCTTTGCAAAAATTATTATGCTACTTGGTATTCTGAGTATGGTTTTTTGGAAGATATAAAATCCAACCTCATTTAATAAACCAAAGAAGGCGATATTATGCACCTCTTTTGTTTAAAGTTTTTTTATAAAAAGATATTCATTTCTAAAAATGAATTTTGATTAATTCATATGATATCAATAAATACAAAATGCCACCTACCAAGGCAGAAAGTAGTAAAACAATTTGCCACATGGGTCTGCTTTTTTTACCAAAAGGATCATTCATGTTTAATTTAGCACCTTTAGGTAAATTAGCTAAGTGAGTAAGTGTATTTCCAAACTGAATATTAATAATCACACGGGCATTGATGGCCCATCCATTCGCATCTAAAATAGGGGCTAGGTTTCGCTTACGAAGTTTGAAAAAGGCCATAATCATAGACGGACCTGAAATAACAAGTAAAATACCTGACACAGCTATGGGCATTTTCCACCAAATCAATTGCATAAATCCAGTGACTACTGAAGCTAAAGCTGTTCCTATGGCTCCAAGTGCTAGACCTATGGCAGCAAATATTCCTACAAATTTCCCAACGTCAAAGGGTGCTGGAGGGGCCGCATCAGGCACAGGAGTTGCTATAGCTTGGGAAGGCATGGCTTCTATTGAACTTGATGCACTGGCTTGGACTTTATTATCTTGATCTGATGCAAATTTGTTTGTTTGCTTTCTGATAAATTCTGATATTTTTCGGTATGGAGACCAGAAAGCTTGTCGAATACTAATAGGGTTGTCAACTATTTTAATAACTGTAGCATCATAATCGTTTCCTGCTCTATCGTAAAACAATGCATTTCTTCCCACTATTAAATTGTCAATATCTCCATTCGTTAATGCCGCAACAATGGTCATTTTTTCATTGGTAGATTTAGAAACGCAATCACAATAAATTAAAAACATACCACTGAGAGCCACCATGGTATTGTGCTTTGGCATATCACTTACTTTTATACATAAATCACAACTGCGTTGGTCTATGTACAAAGTACCAGCTTGAAAGACTGCAGGAAAATCTGGTGAGTATAGGTCATAGAAAGTAACAAAGTTTTTGATAAGAGTGAATAAATCACGGTAGTATCTCACCAATTTATCAACTAAAATAATATTGTTTGCTTCATTTTCCAGGGCTATGTCTTTTTCAATGATAGCAAGCAATTGTTGTATGCTATCGTTTGATAATATGCTTTGAATTCTTAATATACCTAGTGATTCAACAGAGGAACCTTCTTTCTCGGCCATCCACTGTTCATATGCATTAAATTTATTTATAATAATTTGCCAATCTTTTTCATCCAATTCAGTTTTTCCTGCAAATAATACCATGCAAACGCTGTGGCGAAATTCATTCATTTGCGCTTCCCATGCAGGATTAATTCCATTACTTAGTGGTAGTTTTTTTGCAGCTTCAATTTTTGCTAATGGATAGGTGGATATTTCATCAAGACATTTACTTAGGTCTTTATTTGTTATGCTTTCAATTCGCGAAACCAATGCATTCAATATGGCAGTAGAATCGGCATCGAAAGCAGCTAATCTGCAACGAAGATAGTAGTCATCAATTTTAGGTTTTATTGCCAAGTAAGATAAATAGGCCTCAGGAGTTTCATTACCAAAGGGTAAAATATGCCTATCATCATTGGTCTTTTGTTGCCATGCCGCGTATGCTTGGCAGGCATCAGAAAAAGCGAGTAATTGTTCTGAATTTATTCCTACTTTACCATTCCGATCATTTGTTGAACCAACTAGCGCAATGATTTCATGTAGCAATGTTTTTAATTCAAGGTTATCACATGAATCTTCAGAAATGATTCCATCTCCATTAAAGGCAGTATTGGCAAATATTTTAACAGTGTCTGATGTATCTTCTACACTCAAGCCATTGGCATCAGGTTTACCAAGATTTCTTAATATAGTTTGAGCTGAAGAGAGCAAAATCTTTCCTTCATCTGTTTGTGTGTTAATAGCACTCAAAGGAAAAAATGATGCTTGTTTGAGCAGATCATCTGTATTATTAATAACAGATGAAATCCACTTAATAGCTGCTAATATTTCTGCTACTTTAATTTGTCCATCCTTGTCTTCATCGATAAGTTCAAGCGTTTTGTGGTCAATTTCTAATCCATATACAGGGCAACTTAGTGCGGTCCATAACTTTTGATCTAGGTATTCTAATGCTTCAAGATCTTTTCCTGATTCTAGATTCACACGTTTAACCCCTCCAACGGAGGAAAAATTCCATATATGATTTTGATTTGACATAAATAAGGTATTTTGATGTAAAGGAATAATTGACAATTGCGAATGTATTAAAGTCAGGTGATTATTTTATGCTACTGTTTATGTTTTATGTGTTATGCATTAAATAAACTGACAACTAACAATCAATAACTTGAACTATTCTTCAATAAAATTATTCGATTTACCTTTTTCTTCAGGCTTGTAATTATCACAATTCAACTCAATAGTTAGAGGTGCTTTGGGTGCTTCCCATTCAGGAACTATTTTAATTAAATTATCTTTCGTTACTTTTTGCATGTAAGTACTCCAAATTGGCATGGCTTGGGCAGCACCACTTCCTAAATCAAGACTTCTGAAGTGAATCGCTCTGTCTTCAAAACCTGTCCACAAACCGCTTACAAGGGTAGGGGTAATTCCCATAAACCAAGCATCACTGTAATTTTGTGTAGTTCCTGTTTTGCCGCCACAAGCCCCTGGTATTTGGTATTGGTATTTAACCTTAGCTGCCGTACCATGTGTAGTTACTTTTTCGAGCATTTTACACATTACATAACTGGTTTGCTCACTTAATACTTCTTTTGTTTTGGGTAATTCTTCTCTAATTACATTCCCATTTTTATCTACGATTTTTAATAGGTATTGAGGTTTGTGCCAAACACCTTTATTTGCAAATGTACTATAGGCAGACACCAACTCGTAAACCGAAATATCTGCTGTGCCAAGTGCTGAAGAAGGGTAGGGAGCTATATCACTTTGTATACCCATTTTATTCGCCAAACTTATTACTGTTTTAATGGCATCAGGACCTAATTGTTTCAATAGATTCAAACAAACCAAATTAAATGAAAATTGTAAGCCTCTATACATGGTCATTTCTGGAGCCGTAAATTCATCATCTGCATTGCCTGGATTGTAATCTGGATAGCCCTCAAAAGTGACCGGTTTATTCGGAATGATGGAACATGGTGACATACCATTATCAATGGCTGTGGCATAGACAAAAGGTTTGAAGGTCGAGCCAGCCTGACGTTTTGAATTGGTATTAACATGGTCGTATTTGAAATATTTGTAATTATGACCTCCTACCCATGCTTTAACAAAACCTGTTATAGGGTCCATGCTCATAAATCCACATTGCATGAAATATTTATAGTATTTAATGCTATCCATGGGTGTCATGGTTGTATCAATTTCACCACCTGAATTGCTATACAAACGCATTTTTACTGGTGTGTTAAAATCCTTCATTATCTCAGATTCTGATTTACCCATCTCCTTCAAAATTCTATACCTATCGCTTCGCTTCATCCCATAGGTTAATAGTTCTTTGAATTGTCCCCAAGGTTCGCGTCCTTTCCAATGTGTGTAGAATTTCTTTTGTATAGTTTGTAAATGCTCTTGTACACTTTGCTCAGCATGTATTTGCATTTTAGAGTTGATGGTTGTATATATCTTCAAACCATCCTTATAAAGATTATAACCATTTTCTTCACACCAATCAATCAATTCCATTCGCAAGTACTCGCGGAAATAGGTCGCCAATCCTTCATTATGGTCATCTTCTTTATAGTCTAATTTGATAGGTTCAACTTTGAATTTATTTGCTTCATCAGCTGTTAAGAATTCATTTTTACGCATTTGGTCCAATACAGTATTTCTTCTTTTCATCGAATTAGCAGGATTGCGCTGCGGGTTATAGGCTGTAGGTGCTTTGAGCATACCCACTAAAACTGCGGCTTCAGGAGCTGTTAATTCTTTGGGTGTTTTTCCAAAGAAAACCTTTGAAGCAGAACGTATACCAAAAGCATTACCGCTGAATGGAACAGTATTTA
>CANHJJ010000046.1 GCA_947460565.1 Bacteroidota bacterium | reverse complement strand
AGTTTTTCAACCAATCTTGATGCATTTGACATCCTATCCAACATGCGGTCTTGAAGTAAGCCCATGGAAGCAGGGTTTCCATTCTGACCTCTAAGAATTCTGAGAATATTGAATTGCTGTGAGGAGATATCGTATTTTTTGAAGAAACGATGATGGTCATTACTTATCCAACCTGCCGTAAACAAGATGTTTATAATGGCCTTTTGGGTCTGACTTTTAAACTTCGTTTGTTTTATTTCTTCCTCTAATGTCATGTGTAATTTATGACTAAACAATTATCACAACACAAATATATGTATATACATTTAATGTGCAAACACTATAATATATAGAATTGATTTTAAGTTAATTAAAATTACCTGCTCCGTTTGGCCAAAATATAACTGTTTCAAAAAAAGAGTTCGTGATGAAGGATTAGTTACTAAAAACGTATCAGTAATCTGAGGTTTAACCTACGACTAGTTAAATAGTTGGGAACTGCCCACCGTTGTCCATTGGCATCATCCAACCATGTATACGAAATGGTATTATTTACGCCAAGCAAATTAAACACCTCAAGGGAAAGATTGCAGGTATTGATATGACGTTTGAAAAAGGTATTCCTTTCTTTTTCATCTTCACGGATAAGATCTTTCCCAAAACCAATATCTACTCTCTTATAGCTAGGCATGGTTTGCACATCATTATACCTATTTCTATCTGGGGGTCCAAAAGGCAAACCACTTCCATATACCAAGGTTAAATATACCTTATTACTCGGGTTATTCGCCAAATAATCTTGAAAAGTGATGGCAAACTGCATAAACTGATTGGTAGGTCTAGGAATATACCTGGGTGTTTCAGGATTCCCAGCTACGTCCTTTTGATTGGTAATGATTTCTTTAGCATCCATAAAGCTGAGACTGGCCCAACTTTCAGTGCCTTTCACAAACTCTCCATTTACCCTAAAATCAACACCCTTTACGTTACCGCTAGCCGTGTTTTCAGCAAAATATCTGATACGAACATTATCTATTTCATATGGTATGATGTTTTCTAATTGCTTATAATAGGCTTCACTCACAAACTTGAATGGACGTCCCCAAGCTTTAAAATTCATATCCGCACCAATCACATAATGAATGGCCAACTGCGCTTTGATATTTGGGTTTAAAACACCATCAAAATTTCTCAACTCTCGATAAAAAGGCGGCTGATAATACCAACCATAAGCTGCTTTTATCACCCAATCTTTTCTTGGCTTTCGATCTAACTTTTCAGTCACAATATTTCGATTAAATAAACGATTAGGTTCAAATGAAAATTGAACCCTAGGACTCACTACATTTTCATTGTTGTAACTCCACCAATTGCTGCGTAAACCATAGGTTAAAATGGCATTGTAACTTTTACTTAGTGTTTGTGAATTTTGAACATAGCCATTTATTCTAAATGAATTAATACTAAGCTTTGTTTTCAAATAATAAGGCAAGGCAAAGTCTCCATTACTATTTAACCCGGGCTGCGAAAAGCCAGCCGAGTCTCTATAGTTCCACTCTTTTTGTGAATCGTAAATAATTTCGTTTTGAACAAAGGCACCCCATTGAATATTGCTTTTGCCTGAGCTATGGTATCCCCTATGCCCTGCATTAAATACATAAGCTTGAATGGTATTGCGGGCATCATTAATAAAATATCCAACCCCTCTAAGTGACCTGGCTTTTCCAAAATTATCTGAACCTTGATTGGTTTCAATTTCGCTCAATCTATAAGCACCTTCAACAGTAAAATATTCATTCTCGTTTGAATAAAATGCCGATGCCAAAAATTTCAATTGGGTTTTATTACTAGGTTTATAAACAACAGTAGCCGCTCCGGTAGCAGTTCGGTATTCCATCAAATCAGCTCCATCAAAATAAACTTTTAACTGCATCACTTGCTTTACTGTTCCAAAAGTGGTTTCTCTATCTTGCGGTTGTAAAAAATAACGATTTTGTGCATAGCTACCCAACACACTCACACTTAAATTATCACGTACATGATAAGTAAGCAATGTCTGTACATCTGTAAAACTAGGTTGATAATCTCCTTTGGTATCAAGAGTTCCCACCACATATTTGTTTGTCCAATACCTAGCACCGAGCAAATAAGAGAAACGAAGGTTTTTGCTAGCTCCTTCCACATGAGTTTGAGCACCCAATAATCCCACGTTTAATGACGAAGCAAATTTTTTTGGATCTTTATATTTAATATCGAGAACGCTACTCATTTTATCTCCATATCTAGCTTCAAATCCACCTGCACTGAATTTTACATTTTGAACCAACTCGCTATGAATAAAACTGAGTCCTTCTTGTTGTCCGCTGCGTGGTAAAAAAGGTCTGTATATCTCGATGTCATTTACATAAACAAGGTTTTCATCAAAGTTACCTCCACGGACATTATACTGAGCACTCAGTTCATTATTGCTTGATACACCTGGTAGTGTTTTTAAAATTTGTTCGAAGCTACCTCCTACGTTGGGCAAATGGGATGTCTTACGAGGGTCAATGGTATACATGGATACCTTCTCACGCTCTCTCTCTTCTTGAAACACAAAATCTTTTAACATTACGCCACTATTCAACTTTACATCAAGTTTGTACTTTTCACCCTCTTTCAAGGCTCTAACAAAATATCTGTTTTTAGGAGAACCAACATAAGAAAAATTGAGTTCATAGGCTTCATTGGCAGGTAAACTAAGTGTATAATAACCAACTTCATTGGTTGTTGTTGCTATGTTTTTACCAATAACCTGAATGTTTACATCGGGTATGTCTCTACCCAAAGAGTCTTTTACCAAGCCAAATATACTCGCATTTTTTTGGGCAAAAACTGAAGAGAATATCAAAATGAAAGCAACACACAGCAAAACCATTTTGCTGCCTTGCAACAAAGTTGATTTAACTGTTATATTTGAGATATTGCTTTTTGTTAGGATTAATTTCTTCAACAGCTTGGATAACGATAATTATGCAATTGTAGTACTTTTATTGATTTGTTTAAGCATGGCAATGGTCTGGCTTGGATTATTTGACGCAAAAACATAATTGCCTGCCACCAACACATCAGCACCTGAGGCTAATAATTTTGGAGCGGTGATATCATTCACGCCACCATCAATTTCGATAAGACAAGATGAGCCACATTCATTTATCATGGCTTTCAACTCAGCACATTTTTTATAAGTGTTCTCAATAAATTTCTGTCCACCAAAACCAGGATTAACGCTCATCATGCACACCACATCAATGTCCATCAACACATCTTTAAGCTGACTTACAGAGGTATGTGGGTTGATGGCAACACCTGCTTTCATCCCATTTTCTTTGATAGCACCAATGGTACGATGCAAATGGGTACTTGCTTCAATATGAACAGAAAGAATATCTGCTCCTGCATCCTTAAAATCTTTGATATAACGCTCTGGTTGAACAATCATCAAATGCACATCAAGGGGTTTACTAGCTAATTTTTTAATGGATTTAATAACGGGGAAACCAAATGAAATATTGGGTACAAAAACACCATCCATTACATCAACATGAAACCAATCGGCCTCACTATTATTAATCATTTCAACATCTCGGCCTAGATTAGCAAAGTCTGCCGATAAAACCGATGGAGCAATTATGGGAAAATTCATCGGGCGAAAGTACTGTTTTTAGCCAAAAAAGTATAGCTGATAATTTAGTTTAAATGGCCAAATCCAACTTTGATGCCATGTTATTAAACAAAATATTCTGAATAATCGCTTCTGTTTGATCCGGAAAATCGACTTTAACTGGAGATGTATCAAAAACCCAGTTTGTCAAAGATTGCTGAAAATTTACATCTATCCTATTTACCATCACCCCTCCCACTTCGTGTAATGCCAGAGCATTGCATTGTTGTTCATATTGATTGGTCATAGGAATTGACATCACCTTTTTACCCAAAAACAGGGCCTCTGCAGGCCCTTCAAATCCACCATTGGTTAACAAACCTTTCGAAGATTCAAGACTCATCAAAAAAGCCTCATTGTTAACTGGCTTGATGAATACGTTGGCTCTTTTGTAACTGAAGGTAGTATGTTTAGAAAATACCTCCCATTTCACATTTTTTACTTTGCTTAACTCCTGAATCATTATATCATCACCATAGGCGGGCAAATAAACGGTGAAATGGTCCTTTTCAACAGGATTTAGCTGCCTCACTTCATTCCTAATAACTGGTGTGTGAATGAAATCATCATAGGGTTTAAAATGAAAACCTATCTTTTGCGTAACGGGTGCATAATTTTTTAGAATGGATTCAGCAAACCAATCCTTGTTGCTTGGCCTAGGAGTATTAGACGATAAAAATGAAGCTTGATGGCTCAAACCCAAACATGGCTTGCCTTTTAGTTTGCAAGCCCATGCTGTTAAAGGTTCAAAATCATTTATTACCAAATCATATGAATGAATAGGGAATTGTTGAATATCTTTTAGTAGAGTAATGGGTTTTAAACTGCTAATGGTTTTGGAATAAGACACACCACCATGTGTACCAAAAATAAAGCTCAAACCATGTTTTTTATATTTGATGGGGAACTGAAGCTTTACATCAGCCTGGATGCCACTTACCAAAACATCCACATCAGCATATTTCATAAGTATAGGTACAATCTCACGAGCCCTGCTGATATGGCCATTTCCAGTACCTTGTATGGCATATAAAACTTTCATTTCTTAAACAACTTTAGCGGGAGTGAGAACAGATTTACTTATTTCATTTAACACAGTTTGAATATCAATCGCAGCTTTATTATCCTTTTCATCTTCTTCAAAATCCATATCGCTTTCTGATTCGTTTTTCCATTTATCGTAGTAAAAAATATCCCAACTACCTTCGTTATATTCAAGTGCAGTAAGGTTTTCAATCCAATCACCACTATTCAGGTAAGTTAAAAATCCTTTGGGGGTTGAAACCACTTTCTTTTGAGGTTGATGAATATGTCCACAAATCACATAATCAAAACCTTTTTCAGAAGCAATATCAATAGCAGTTTGTTCAAAATCGTCAATAAATTTTATGGCACTTTTTACACCTGATTTTACCTTTTGAGCAAAAGACAATTTCCCTCTACCCATCTTAATGGAAAACCAATTGACCATACTATTCAAAATAATCAGTGTATCGTAACCCACAGCCCCGAGTTTAGCAAGCCATTTGCTGCTTTTCATAGTCACATCAAAAACATCACCATGAAATATCCACGCTTTTTTACCATCCAACTCAAGCACCAATTTATTCATCAAATGCAAACGGCCCATTTGGAAATTGGTGAATTTGCGAAGCATCTCATCATGGTTTCCAGTAAGGTAATACACTTCTGTTCCATTTGCCATCATTTTGAAAATACGTTGGGCCACCTTCATGTGGCTATCGGGCCAATAGCTTTTGCTGAATTGCCAAATGTCAATGATATCGCCATTCAGAACCAATATTTCAGGGTCAATGCTCTTTAAATATTTGTTGATGGATTTTGCCTGACAGCCATAAGTACCAAGATGTAAATCAGAAATAACAGATACTTTTAGTTTTCTTTTGAGCATATCAATTTGGTTTTGGCGAAATAAATCATCACATATTTCCATGCACTTAAGCCAATGTTAATTTTTATTGACTAAATGCCTAATAAATTGTTAAGAATGAACGCAAAAACTAAATTGACAAACTATTTTTGGCCATAAAGTGTTATATATTGACAAAAAGCATATTTTTGATTTTACTAAATGATGCAAACTGCCATAACCAAAGACGTGAAGATAACTGTTGAAACAGCTTATCAAAACAATACACATCCTAATTATTCGGGTGAGCACATGTTTGCCTATCGCATAACAATCGAAAATCAAAGTGATTACACAGTGAAATTACTTCGCAGGCATTGGTATATAGCAGATTCGGTTCATGGTACAACAGAGGTTGAAGGTGAAGGTGTGGTGGGTCAACAACCCGTTTTAGAACCAGGCGAAACACATCAATATGTCTCTGGCTGCGCCATTAAATCTGACATTGGGAAAATGTATGGAACTTACTTGATGGAGAGATGCATTGACGGTCAATTTTTCGAAGTAAAAATTCCCGAATTCTTGCTCGTTGCCCCTTTTTACAATAATTAAAGCAGTTCACGCAACATCAACATATTATTAAGTCCTTGAATTAATTTGATATTGTCGTATGTTTGGAGGCCTATAATTTTATGTTGTCAATAAGAAAACTAAGCATTTGTATATTTAGCCTTTTAGCTATTGTGGCCTGCAAAAAAGGTTTTGATGGCGAAAAAACACCTCAAAGTCCTCCAAATACTTTTATGGCCGTTGATTCTATTCATAGAGTTGGAGCAGACAGGCTTACAACAAGGGTAGTAGCCAATTGGTGGGGAACATCAGAGGTTGGATTTGTTGTTGGCTATGAGGTATCCGTTGATAGCATGAAAACTTGGCAATATACCACCCGTCAGGACAGCGCGATTCTTTTGAATATTCCTCTAGGTAGCGATTCTGCAGATATACATATTTTTGTAAGGGCAGTTGACAACCTAGGACTAAAAGATCCGAGCCCTGCATCCACCTTATACCCTATTAAAAATTCAGCACCTAGTGTAAAATTTATTTATGCTGCATCAGTGGGTGGTTCATTAACACAAAATCCAACCATCGCATTTCCAGTATTGAAATACAATTTCCAAGGAATTGACCCAGATGGAAGTGGAGATATCTATCAATATGAATTGTATTTGAATGATACCAATGCGAGTCCTTACATTTTAAATACAGGTACATCTAGCATCACCTTGCAAGGGGTAAAATTAGATTCCTTAACAACTACAACAGAGTGTTTGGTTTATGTTGGTAGTAACAACAAAGCATTAACTTTAAGAGCACAAGGTTTAAAATTGAATGCTTCAAATACCATTTACATCAGGGCAGTTGATAAAGCATTAGCAAAGTCTCAGCTAATGGCATCAAACCCAATTTATGTTAAAAGACCTATATCTGATATCCTATTAGTAAATGCTTATTCCGGAGGAAACTTAAGTGTTACTAATTTTTATTCGACACGTGCCGTCAACCAAGGCTTTTCAAAATTTGACACCTTATTGCTAACCGAATTGGATGGAACCAATTATACCCAATTAGCACCTGATGTGTTGACCCAAGCCCGCACTTTTAGTTTGTTTAAAAAGATTATATGGTTTAGTGATAACGCACAATTATCATTAAGTGTTGGTCAACAAAGCACCAAAGATTTTTTTGATAACAATGGTAAAATATTCATGGCTTTGGATATTACTTCTAGCTTTGATGCACAATCAAATTTATTAGATTTCACTCCAGCTCAAAGCTTGGTTTCATTGCCAACCGGAGACCAATTCAAAATTGCAAACAACTCTATTGTTAAACCATTATACAGCAATTGGCCAACTTTAAAAACCAATGCTTCTATTAATCGACCAAGACCTTTTACCATTCCGAATAACTCTGCTTCTTCAAGCTACCAATTCGATTCATTGTACACGGGCAATTTGTTTGTTACCTATCCTAGTAATATTTGGACAGGCACATCATCTATCATGTCCATTAGAAGGAAAACGGGAGGTAAAGCCAATTTTATTTTCACAACATTACCTGTTCAAAGCTTGGATGGTAATAACAATATCGACTCATTATTCAACAAAGTTTTAATTAGTGAGTTAGAATTTAACAAGTGAAAAATATAATCCTTTTCGCATCGGGCAATGGCAGCAATGCCGAAAACATTTGCAAATACTTCCAACATCACAGCCAAATAAAAGTGGTTGCACTTATTTGTAACAAAGAAGGTGCAGGCGTTTTTGAAAGGGTTAAACCCTATGGTATTCCGACCCATTTGGTAAGCAAAAAACAATTGCAAGACTCCACATATTTCTTGAACTTAATAGCGCCATACAAGGCAGATTTATTGGTATTGGCAGGCTGGTTGCTATTGGTGCCACCATATCTTGTAGATCAGTATGAACAAAAAATAGTAAATGTGCATCCATCCTTACTACCCAAATTTGGTGGCAAAGGCATGTATGGTCACCATGTGCATGAAGCGGTAAAAGAGGCAAACGAATCTGAAACGGGAATTAGCATACATTGGGTAAACCAACATTTTGATGAAGGAGAAATTATTTTCCAAGCAAAAACCCAAATACGTGCAGAAGATAATGTTGAAGATATAGCTAAGAAAATTGCGGTATTGGAAATGGCAAATTTTCCAAAGGTGATAGAAACTATATTAACAAAAAACGGGAGCTAAACTCCCGTTTTTTATTATACTTCTTTCATAATTGATCGTCTCTGCGAATCCCGATAATCGGGATGAAGCAATCTCTTTATAGATAAGATGGCTTCGTCCCGTTCGAACGGGACGCCATGACGACCAAACGATGTTCTACTGCATTATGAAAGTGGTCAATCTATCAATCTTACTTGGCTTCTTTGGCTTGTGCATCTACCACAGCAATGCTCACCATGTTTACAATCTCACGCACGCTGCTACCTAATTGTAACACATGCGCTGATTTTTTTAAACCCAATAGTACAGGACCTACCGCTTCTGCTGACCCTAATTCTTGCAACAGTTTATAAGCAATATTACCTGCTGAAAGTTTAGGGAAAATTAAGGTGTTTACAGGATCTCCGCATAGCTCACTGAATGGGAAATTCTCGCGCAACAATCTTTGATTAAGCGCAATGTTGGCCTGTATATCACCATCTACCACCATAAATGGAAAACGTTCTTTCAAAATATTTCTTACAGTTGCCATTTTAGTTGGCGTTTCTCCATGTGCTGAGCCAAAGTTTGAATACGATAACAAAGCAATGCGAGGACTTAAATTAAAATTTTTTACGGCATTATAAGTAAGCGTTGTAATATCTACCAAGTCGTTAATGGTTGGATTGATATTAACCGTGGTATCAGAGAAAAACAAAGGACCTTTATTGCTAAGCATAATATACATACCCGCAACTTTGCTTATGCCATCTTGCTTACCAAAAATCTGAAGTGCAGGTTTAATGGTACTCGGATAGTTCTTTGTCAAACCCGAAATAACAGCGTCCGCTTCACCAAACTCAACCATCATAGGTGCAAAATAATGTCTGTCACGCATGATCTTCTTAGCTTCATGAAGTGTAACACCTCGTCTCAATCTTTTTTGGAAGAACCACTCTGCATATTGGTTCATTTTTTCCTCTTCCTCTCTTGGATCGATTATTTGAACACCATCTAAGCTAATGTTATTCTCATTAATTATTTTTTGAATCTTCTCTTTGTTTCCAAGCAAAATTGGAATGGCAATGCCATCATCCTTTACAATTTGGGCAGAGCGTAATATCTTATAATTATCCGCTTCTGAAAACACCACACGCTTAGGATTCTCACGGGCTTTATTACCTATAGCAGATAAGAAATTACTTTCTTTACCCAATCTAGCTAACAACTTGTTGTTGTAGGCTTCCCAATCAGTAATCTGTATCCTTGCTACTCCTGAATCCATAGCTGCTTTGGCCACAGCAGGCGAAACCGTTGTAATCAAACGTGGGTCTAATGGTTTTGGAATAATGTATGTTTTACCAAAGGTTACATTCTTTTCATTATAAGCCAAGTTCACAATTTCAGGAACTTGTTTTTTTGCCAATTCGGCCAAGGCACGAACAGCAGCAATTTTCATTTCCTCATTAATTTTGGTGGCACGCACATCCAAGGCTCCTCTGAAGATATAAGGAAAGCCAAGCACATTGTTCACCTGATTAGGATAATCACTGCGACCTGTTGCTATAATCATGTCTTTGCGAGAAGAAACAGCCAATTCATATTCTATTTCTGGGTTAGGATTAGCCAATGCAAACACCACACAATCTTTGGCCATGCTTTGCAACATTGCAGGTGTCACCACATCGGCTTTTGATAAACCTACAAACACATCCGCACCTTTCATGGCATCTTCAAGGGTATGAATATCTATTGTGGTAGCAAATTGTTTTTTGGTTTCATCAAGGTTTGGAGAATCTACTCTTATAACCCCTTTGCTATCACACATGATGATATTATCTTGTTTCACTCCAAGTGATATCATCAACTTGGCACAACTAATGGCTGCAGCACCTGCGCCATTATAAATCACCTTTACCTCATCAATTTTCTTATTGACAAGCTCCAACGAATTGAGTAAAGCCGCACCTGTGATGATGGCGGTACCATGTTGGTCATCGTGCATAATAGGAATATCAAGCTCTTCCTTCAGTCTGCGTTCTATTTCAAAACACTCAGGGGCTTTGATATCTTCAAGGTTT
>CANHJJ010000045.1 GCA_947460565.1 Bacteroidota bacterium | reverse complement strand
TTTTTTTAGTTCTTCTATAAAGCCTGATGAAATATTTTCAGGTTCATTAAGGATAATAAGTTGCTTGTTTTTAAATGAAGAAAAGTCGAGTTGTTTAATATTTTGTGTGCTGCTTTGGTAATAGCCATCCACCTTCAATACTTGTTTTAAATATACATTTTCTTTTTTATCATTAATGATAAGTACATCCGCTTTATAACTTGGCGAAATGGTAAAATACAATTTGTCGTCAAAAGTGATAGGGTTATCAATGATACTTAACTCGGCATTTTGAAATGCCTCAGTGCCACATGTAAATGTAAGGTCTATATCTATATAAGAATGACTCTCACAAGTAAAATTTTGTAAGCCTTTTTGTACTTTATTTATGGATAATACCAAAGGTAGATTTTCAGATTTTTCATCGCTTTCATTTCTTAGTCTAACCTTTATAGTAACTGGTGAATTCGGTTTTACCAACGGTGTTAAAAGCCAAGCTGAATCAATGAAAAGGTTTTGTTGTTTTTCTGCTTCAATGGGTATGAATTTTACTGATAAGTTTGAATCCAATTCGTTATTACTAGCATTCAATTGTTTCTGTTGAAAATCGCTGATGATATATGAGATTCGCTCGGTGTTATTCTGACTTAAAGCTTGTGATTGACGGGATAAAATTTGACTTAAGTTTTTGCTTGAAGCGCTTAGTTTTATTTCATCAAGCATGTTTAGAAAATCTTGTTTATTCACCAATCTTTGGTATTTGCCTTCAAAATCGTTGCTTAGCAATTGAAATTGACAATCGCTTTTATATACATCTACTATTTGACGGGCTTTATTTTTGGCAGTTTCAAGCAGTTCGCCATCCTTGCCCATAGCACTCATGCTAAAACTATTGTCTACAAATATGCTTACTGTTTTATCTTTTTGAATGCTTTTATTTTTTTGATATGGAAGATAGGGTTGTGCAAATGCAATCACTAAAAAGGATATGGCCAAAATCCTGCATAGTAATACCAACCAGTTTTTTATGTTCTGTTGTTTTTGGTTTTTCTCAATTACTTGTTTTAAGAAACGAATGTCGCTAAATACTATTTTTTTATACCTTCTGAAATTAAACAGATGGATAATGATAGGTATGGATATGGCAAATAAGGCAAATAAAAATCCAGGATAAACAAATTGCATAACACAATAATAAGCTTCTAAAGTCTTTGCTTCCAAATTTCGTTTATAAATTTAAGAAAGAAAAGGTTTGTAGTGGTTTTATATTTACAGATGCACTGATGAAATGGCTTATCTGCTAAGCAAATTTAATTCAAAAGAGATTTGTAAGCCTCAATAAAATTACAAGCCGTTGCAAACGGACAAAATTTATTGCTGTCCAAAGGTTTCCTTTTTAAATCTAATCTTAGTTTGGAGCAGTTTAACAAATTTCCTTTTGCATCTAGCGTTCTACTTTTGCGATCTAGCGAAAGTCTGGAGTCATCTAGCGTTTGTTTGATGCCATCTGAAGGAAGTAAAATGCAATCTTGTCAGTTGCTGCCCTCATCTGAAGAAATGCAAATGCAATCTTTTTGTTTTCTTTTCCAGTCTAGGCCTTATTTTACTTAGAAAATGGCAAATAGGGCAGATAAAAATCCCGAATAAACAAAATGCATAACACAATAATATGCTACTAAAGTCTATGCTTCCAAATTTCGTTCATAAATTTTATGTAGTGAAGGCTTTGAGGCAGTTTTTATTATTAGTGATGGAGCGAAGGCAAGATCTTAAAAACAGCCAGAGGCTATTCAATAATTTCACTAGTGGAACTAAAGCGACTGCGAGAGCAAAAAAAATTTTAGAAACAATTGTTTTCATCATATTTCAGTCTAATTGTTTTAAATTTTTGAAAACGTTTTAAAATCTCAGCCCAAAATTCATATTAATATCAATAATTGCTCCTGGGCCGGTTAAATAATATAAACCTCCAAGACCACCGCAGCTCCTGCAAATATCATGTTTTCCAATAACATCAGGAGAGTACTTTAAACCATACTTAATATCAAATGAATATCTATGCGACTTACTTAAATAAAATATATTACCACCACCCAAACCAAATAAACCATAGAAGCCTACAGATGTAAATGTGTTTCCTATCCCTAATTTAACATAGGGAAAATATTCACTATTTTTAGAATCGGGAATATATCTTCTCAATTCTAAATATCCATGTTGTCCTGGATAAAATCCATAAAATGTCGTATAATTAATCAACATTGCAAATTTCTGATTAAAACGTTGCTCAAATGTCGCTCTGAATTTAGTAGCCAAATCCAATGGTTGATTAATGTAAATATGATATGTTTTTTTTTGCTTAAGTTCACTAGTCTGAGCTTCTGTATTAAAACTTGAAACCGAAAAAAATAATAATATTAGGATCATTGTTTTATTCGCCTGATTTAATAATTGTATTTGCATGATTGAATTATTTGAGTGACAAATTTTGTTCTATTTAGTTTATTTAAATAATCACTGAATTCTTTATTTCATTATCAAATTTGCATGATATGCATATCCATCTTCAATAATTACATTCAACAATTTTTTATTTGCATTAAATGCAAAACTTTATTTACACTTGCAATAATTGCAAATAGAAAATCCAATAACTTATGGAAGACAATGCAAAAGCCATTCAATTGGCCTTTATTGATAAAATTAAAAATAGCCTTAAAAATGGGAAAGGTATAGCGGATGAAATAGCTGATTTACTTGGCTTAAGCACCGATAGTGCTTATAGAAGAATGAGGGGAGAAATACCATTGAATGTTCATGAAATTGATAAAATGGTGAAACATTTTAAAGTTTCATTTGATATGAATATGCAAGGATCAATGGACATGTTGGTTAACTTCTCCTACCTAAAAGTAGCAGGTGCTAAAGATAACTTTACCCAATGGCTTAATACCTTGCTTCAGCATGTAATCAACATCGCAAAAGATGATAAAAGCCACATTATCTATGCAGCCGATGATGTGCCTATATGGCATCATTTTGCCAATGAAGAATTTACTTGCTTCAAGTTATTCTATTGGTTAAAATGTATTGTAAATCATCAGGATTTTGCACACAGAAAATTTGATGCTAGTTTGATTGATGAAGATATGATAGATGCCACAAAAAAAATGTTGTTTTATTATAACCAAACTTCATCGGTTGAAATATGGAGTGAAGACACCATGAACAGCACCCTCAAACAAATTGAATATTTTTGGGAGAATGATTTTTTTGCTAATAAGGCACAAGCTATTCAAATGTGCAATCATGTTGAAAATATCCTGCAAAACCTAAAAAACCAAGCGCAGCATAGCAGTAAAAACTTGGACGATAAACAAAATTTCACCTTATTTAAAAGTGAGGTGATGATTGGAAACAATAGCATCATCGTGCAAATGGCTAATACCAAAATGGCCTTTGTTAGTAATAACACTTTCAATATGATGAATACAAGCAACCCAGCATTTGTGAATGAAAATGAATCTTGGATAAAAAACTTAATGCAAAAGTCGATTCAAATCAGCGGACAAAGCGAAAAACAGCGTAACCAATTTTTCAAAATATTACTAGATAAAGTGGATGCCTTGAAAACGAAAATAAACCACTAGAAAAGGAACAAGGATTAAGTCAATAGGGAGGAGTGAAAAAATAATAGTTCAGTGGCTCGGTATAAAACCGTTCAGCTATAAGCTATAAACACTCAACTGACAACCATCAACTAAACTACGACATTTACAATCTTACCTTTTACAAAGATTACCTTTTTAGGTGTTTTGCCTTCTAACCATTTTTGAACGGTTTCGTTGGCAAGCACCGTAGCTTCAACATCTACAGGATTGGCATCTAAAGCAAATTCAATGTTTTCGCGGTGTTTGCCGTTAATTGAAATTGGATAACTAAATGAACTTTCAACCAAATAATCTGGATTGAAGAATGGGAATTCAGCTTTAACAATACTGCTTGTATTCCCCAAAGCATTTTGCCACAATTCTTCTGTAATATGCGGTGCATAGGGAGATAAAGAAACCAACAAATCTGAAAGAATAGCTTTCTTATTACATTTCAAATCGCTCAATTCATTTACACAAATCATAAAGGCAGGTACAGAGGTGTTAAATGAAAAATTCTCAATGTCCTCCCCTACTTTCTTAATCAATTTATGCAATGCTTTCAATTCTTGCTTACTTGGTTCATCATGGTTAACTAACATAGTATTATCATGATAAAATAAACGCCAAAGTTTTTTCAAGAAACGGTGAACCCCTTCAATACCTTGGGTGCTCCAAGGTTTGCTTTGTTCCAATGGACCCAAAAACATTTCATACAAACGTAAAGTATCAGCTCCGTATTCTTCGATAATGTCATCTGGAGTTACTACATTGTATTTTGACTTAGACATTTTTTCGACTAGTGTTCCACAAATAAATTCATCCTCTTTATTCATCCTAAACTTATAGTCAGAATATTCAGGACGCCATTTCAAAAACTCCTCGATATTCAATTTCCCCTGTTTGTCAACTAATGAAATTTCGACATTAACTGAGTAATAATTTTCATATTGATTAAGATCTGTTGCTATATCATTCGATATGAATTCTTTGCTAACTTTATCAATTATTGCTGTTTGCGAAATTCCTGTAATCATCCCCTGATTGATCAATTTTTTTGCAGGTTCTTTTACAGATATCAATCCCATATCATACAAGAACTTTGTCCAGAAACGCACATACAACAAATGGCCCGTGGCATGCTCACTACCACCAATATACAAATCCACTTGTTTCCAATAATCTTTGGCCGAATTGCCTACTAATTCTTCTGCATTTTTATTGTCCATGTAGCGCAAAAAATACCATGAACTGCCCGCCCATCCTGGCATGGTAGATAACTCATATTCGTATTTACCTTGGTATTTCCAATTGTTAGCCCTTGCCAATGGTGGTTCACCATCTTCTGTTGGCAAGTATTTGTTCACTTCAGGCAATATCAAAGGCAATTCACTTTCATCAATGGTGTATGGTAATCCATCTTTGTAATACACAGGTATAGGCTCTCCCCAATAGCGTTGACGACCAAAAATAGCATCACGCAAACGGTAATTGGTTTTACCTTTTCCGATGCCTCGTTTTTCAATCTCTTCAATTGAACGTTTGACGGCATCCTTAACCGACAATCCATTTAAAAATGATGAATTGATTAATATACCTTCTTTGGCATCGAATGCTTCGGATAGAGACGCATAATTATGCGTCTCTACCGATGGTTCGGGCGTGGTTGGTTTAACAACTTGTAGGATGGGCAAATTGAAATGTTTGGCAAATGCAAAATCTCTTGTATCATGCGCTGCCACACCCATTACGGCTCCTGTTCCATATCCAGCCAAAACATAATCTGCCACCCAAATTGGCACTTCTTTTTCGGTAAATGGATGAATGGCATACATACCCGTAAACTGACCGCTGATTCGTTTTACATCAGCTTGTCTATCACGCTCACTGCGGTTTTTAGCTTCTTCAATATAGGCTTCCACATCATCCATATAATCGGCATCCACCAACTCACTTAGCATTTCGTGCTCAGGTGCAATCGCAATGAAACTTACCCCAAAAATGGTATCAGGACGGGTGGTAAAAACCTCAATAGCTAGTGTAGTATTTTGAACCTTAAATTCAACTGAAGAACCTACACTTTTTCCTATCCAATTTCTTTGTGCTTCTTTGATGCTTTCAGTCCAATCAAGCTCATTCAAATCTTGCAACAATCGCTCAGCATAGGCCGTAATTTTCATACTCCATTGCTTCATCAATTTACGCTCAACAGGATGTCCTCCACGTTCGCTAACGCCATCTTTTATTTCGTCATTACTTAGCACTGTGCCCAAGGCAGGGCACCAGTTTACATAGGTATCACTCAAATAAGCCAAACGAAATCCTAACAATATTTTTTGCTTCTTTTCTTCAGTAAAGTTTTTCCATTCCTCTCCCGTAAAGGTTGCAAAATCCATTTCGATACCTCCGTTCAAAATGGTATCATCAACACCATGAAATCCTTTTTTCTCAAATATCTTTACAAGCATTTCAATGGCTTCTGCCTTATCTGTTTTGGGGTTATACCAGCTGTGAAATAACTTGATGAAAATCCATTGTGTCCATTTGTAATAATCAGGGTTTGAAGTGCGCACTTCACGATCCCAATCGTAACTAAATCCAATTTTGTCTAACTGCTCTCTATATCGCTTAATGTTAACTTCTGTAGTTATTGAAGGGTGTTGACCTGTTTGAATAGCATACTGCTCGGCAGGCAATCCAAATGCATCATAACCCATAGGATGAAGCACGTTGTATCCTTTTAGTCTTTTATATCTCGAATAAATATCAGAAGCAATGTATCCTAAAGGATGACCCACATGTAAGCCAGCTCCACTTGGATATGGGAACATATCTAGTACATAATATTTCGGCTTTGAGGTATCTTCCTTTACTTTATAAATTTTGTTATCGGCCCAAAACTGCTGCCATTGTTCTTCAATTTGTTTGTGGTTGTATTCCATCTTCATGTTTTTTTGAAGGGCTATACCCTTCTTTAAATATATTACGCCCTTTCAGGGCTTCACTAACTAAAAGCTAATTTGGTCGACAAAAGTATAATTCACAGTGTCTAAAACAAAACTGTGGACTTCTTTTATTGTCATGCAAGGACAAAATACTATTTTCGCTTTCGTTTATGACGGATTCAACCAAAAATATTATTAAGAAAAGAGCTATATCCTATTTTTCAGCAACTGCAAGTATTACACTCGTATTGTTGATATTAGGGCTAATTGGCTTGATACTTATTCAAGCCACTAAACTCAAAAATCAGATTAAAGAAAATATGGTATTAAGTATTTTCCTAAACGAGAATGCTGAGCAAGGTTCCATAGATGAGATAATGGCTGAATTAAAGAAAAGTAACTATTGCAAAAGCGTTAGTTTCATTTCAAAAGAAACCGCTGCTGCCGAATTTAGCAAAGAAATTGGTGAGGATTTTGTTGGTTTCTTGGGATATAATCCACTTAGACCATCCGTTGAAATAAGGTTACAGGCAGATTTTGCCAATACTGTTCAAATTGCAGAGATTAAATCAAAATTCATTAGTAATAAATCCGTTGCCGAGGTTTCTTACCAACAAAATATATTTGAACAAATTGATGCCAATTCTAAGACAATTATGAGCATCTTGATAGGCTTGGCAGTATTTTTCCTATTTATTTCTATTGCATTAATCAATTCTACCGTTCGATTAAACTTATTTGCCCAGCGATTTTTAATACGAAGTATGAAATTGGTTGGTGCAACTCATGGATTTATCACAAAACCCTATTTGGTTAAAGCATGCTTTAACGGATTTTATGGAGGACTAACAGCATCCATGCTTCTAAGCTTATTACTTTTTTGGTTGCCCAACCTTGTACTAGGTATTGATGCTTTGTACGATTCGGCTCAACATTTCGTTTTATTTATTTTTTTAGTTTTATTTGGAGTGGTAATAAGTTTACTAAGTACATGGTACAGTGTAAACAAATACCTTAAAATGAAGCTAGAAGACCTATACTAATTTATGCATTTGCGGATGAGAAAATGTGTAGATGAAATTTGAGAGAGTGCCTTTCAAATTGTATAATCCATTAAATTTGTAATATTTATAATAATAATCAATACTAAAATGAACGATAAAAAAACAACTAAGAAAGTAGAAACATCAAAACAAGATGGCTCTTTTGTATTTGGAAAAGAAAACTACCAATTGATGATATTGGGTTTTGTTGTGATTATTGCAGGCTTTATGCTTATGTATGGCACTACTGATATTTTCGACTTCAGAAAATTAACATTAGCGCCTATCGTTGTGCTTGCAGGTTTTGTGATAGAGGTATTCGCCATTATGCGCAAACCTAAAGACTAAATTTGGGGTACTTTCGAATATTTCAAAACAAAAATTTACCCGAATAAATGACTACACTCCAAGCCATAATCCTAGCTATTGTAGAAGGATTGACTGAATATTTACCTGTTTCATCTACAGGTCACATGATTATTACTACGGCCCTCTTAGGCATGCAGCCAGATGATTTCGTAAAATTCTTCACAGTAAATATTCAACTTGGGGCCATACTTTCAGTGGTGGTGCTTTATTTCCAAAGATTTTTCAAAACATTAGATTTTTATTTTAAGTTATTTGTTGCCTTCATACCTGCTGCTGTTTTAGGAATATTGCTCAATGACCTTATCGATAGTTTGCTTGAAAGCCCTACCACAGTTGCATTGGCATTATTAGTGGGTGGTTTCATTTTGCTTTTTGTAGACAAATGGTTTAAAGACAATGATAGTTCTTTGAGAGACGAAAGACCGATTACATACAAAAACGCTTTCATCATTGGTTTGTTTCAATGTATATCAATGATTCCAGGTGTTTCAAGAAGTGCATCAACCATAATTGGAGGATTGACCCAAAAACTTAGTAGAAAATCGGCTGCTGAATTTTCTTTCTTTTTAGCAGTTCCAACCATGTTTGGTGCTACTGCAAAAAAGATCTACGATATCATAAAAGAGCCAACTGTTAAAGAGAGTATATTCACTTCAGAGCACATAACCCTTTTGATTATTGGTAATGCTGTTGCCTTTGTAGTAGCCATGCTTGCCATCAAAGCTTTTATTGGTTTTTTAACTCAAAACGGATTTAAGATGTTTGGATGGTACCGCATCATTATAGGTGGAACCATTTTAGTTCTATTAGTCTCCGGTCAAAATTTGAGTATACTTTAATCGCTATTTTTAATATTTGATATGGACCTAGAAAATGGCGAAGTTCTGCTAATAAAAAAGCCCTTACACTTTACTAGTTTTGATGCCGTAAATAAATTAAAGTATGCGATTGTAAAGGCTTACAATGCTCATTTCTACGAAAATGGGAAGAGAATTAAGAAGTTTAAAATAGGGCATGCCGGCACCTTAGACCCCCTCGCTACAGGCTTATTGATTATTTGCTACGGTAAAAAAACCAAATCTATTAATGACTTTATGGGAATGAATAAAGAGTACACAGGATCCATTTTTCTTGGTGCTACACGCCCATCATATGACAAAGAAACTGAGGTAGACCAAATCTCGGAAACATCTCATATTTCTGATGATTTGATATACCAAACAGCTATTGATTTTTTAGGTGAACAAATGCAAATACCACCCATGTTTTCGGCTATAAAAAAAAATGGCATTAGGGCTTATCAAAATGCAAGAGTTGGTGTGGAAGTTGAAATGACAGCGAGAAAAATCAATATTGTAGAGTTTGAAATAACGAAAATTGAAATGCCATTGGTTTATTTCCGAATAGTTTGTAGTAAAGGCACCTATATTAGAAGCATAGCCTATGATTTTGGAAGAGCATTGCAAAGTGGCGCTTACCTTGATAGTTTGTGCAGAACTAAAATAGGTGAATTTATGATTGAGAACGCATTCAATTTGGATGATTTTGTACATTTGCTGCCCAAATCAGACAAATGAGGATTTTTAGAGGCCTAGACAATATACAAAAAATACAAAATGCCGTGGTTACCCAAGGCACTTTTGATGGTGTACATCTAGCCCATAAAATCATATTAGGTAAGTTAATACAATTAGCAAAAGATAAAATTGGGGAAAGCGTGGTAATGACATTTGAACCTCATCCAAGAATGGTTTTGCAACCAGACACCCATGATTTAAAACTATTAACCACCCTTGATGAAAAAATAGAACTACTGCGAAATGAAGGAATACAAAACTTGATAGTTATTCCCTTTACCATTGAATTATCTCAGCTTAACTCTCAAGAGTTTATTAAACAAATAATTATTGATAAGATTGGTACGAAAACTTTGGTCATTGGCTACGACCATCGTTTTGGAAAAAACAGAGAAGGCTCTTTCGAGCACTTAAAAAACTATAGTATAGATTATGGTTTTGAAGTAGAGGAAGTTTCAAAACAAGTTATCGATGAAATTACAGTTAGTTCTACAAAAATTCGAAATGCTTTAATCGAAGGTAAAATCACAATAGCCTCCAAATACTTAGGTAGAAATTATTCAATCAGTGGTTCTGTAATTAAGGGAAGACAGTTAGGAAGAACCATCGGCTACCCAACAGCAAATATGCTTGTTAATAGTGAACACAAGCTAATTCCATGTGATGGTGTTTATGCTGTCAAGGTTATTGTTCAAAATAAGACTTTTGGGGGGATGCTGAATATTGGGAATAATCCGACTGTTGAAGGTAAAGGTAGAAGTATAGAAGTTAACATTTTTGATTTCAGTGAAGATATTTATAATCAAAGCATCAGCATCATTTTTGTTAATAAACTTA
>CANHJJ010000044.1 GCA_947460565.1 Bacteroidota bacterium | reverse complement strand
TGGGCATCATTAAGCAAGCCATCAAAAAGCGCAAAGAAAACTACGATCGAGTGAAATCTTTCTCATCGGATGTGTATATGAAATCGAATGTAAAACTATTGGAAGTACCTAAAAATATGCCCTTCTTTTTGAAGTTAGTTGCCAATGGTGAAGTGATTGATTCAAATGATTTAGGCCTTGTTTATTTATCTGAATCTTCTGCAAAATATTATTTTGAGAAACCTGACAATAACAAAGAGGAGATGATGGCAAGCAAAGTAGCCGGGCAGAAGCAAGGCTTTAGTTGGAACAGGGTAAAAGATGTATTCTTCAATTTGTATGAGCCTACCATAGACCTAAGCTATTATAGCGAAAGGCCTTTTGTATCACCTATTGCAACTTTGGCTACACTTAGTTATAAGTATAAATTTAAAGGCAGTTTTTATATTGATAACAAGGAGGTGAATAAAATAGAAATCATACCACTTCGCAAGGGAGATCCATTGTTTCAAGGTTATATCTACATCACATCAAACGATTATCAGATATATGGCGCTGATTTACGTGCTACCAAAGATGCGCAAATACAATTTGTAGATACTGTGAATTTGCAACAAGAAATGGTTAACATCAACAATACTTGGGTGCCTATGCAAATGAAAATTTATAGCCATATTAAGGTATTTGGATTTGGGGCTAATGATGTGAACATGGCAAGCATGAGCAACTACAACCTCAATCGTAGTTTTGCTCCAGGATTTTTTAGCAACGAAACTTTTAAAATAGATAGAAATGCAAACAAAAAAGATAGCGCTTATTGGAAAACCACACGCACCATTATGTTGACTGCCGAAGAGGAAAAACACTATGGCAAATCAGATAGTATTTATCAAGCACAACATACACCTCACTATTTAGATTCTGTGTCGAGGGTTCGAAATAAAATCACTTTGGATAAAATATTTTTGAATGGATATACCTATAGTAAACGAAATGATACCCTCAGCAAATCCTTATCATTCGACCCATTGTTATTTGCTTTTGGATTCAATACAGTTGAAGGGTTATACACGAATTTCAATGTTAGTTATCGTCTGTTTTCTGGCAGCAGTGAAGAGTACTATTTAGGAAGAGATAGAACCTATCTCACCACCACCTTAAGGTATGGATTTGCAAACCAAAACTTTGCTCCTGGTATACAATATTTCAAAACCTTAGACAATAGGACAAGCGCAAGCATCTCATTCAAAGTTGGACGATTTATTGAGCAATACAACCAAGCAGAACCCATAAGTAAAATTGTGAATGCTGGCTACACTTTGTTTGATAGACTCAATTACATGAAAGTATTGCAGAAAGATGTGATATCTATAACAGGAAGAAAAGAATTGTGCAACGGCTTATATGCCAAAGCCAATGTGCAATATTACCAAAGAGATGCCTTGGTAAACCATACTGATTATTCATTTGCGGATAAAGACAAAAGGGATTACACCTCTAACAATCCTATCAATTCAACGAATGATGCACCTGCATTTCATAATCATTCTACCATAGAGTATGGCATTTCGTTTAGGTATGTAATCAAACAGAAATATGAAATGTTTCCTAACTTTAAGAATGTGCTTGAATCAAAATACCCTGATTTATATTTCAGTTTCAAAAATGCCATCATGACGGCCAGCAACAACAATATGGGCAAATTCAATTATATGTATTTGGAGGCAGGTACAGGAAAAGACATCAATTTAAAACTTTTAGGTGAATTGAAATTTGATGTGAATGCCGGAATATTTCTTTCAACAGACAATATGCTTTTTACCGATTACAAACATTTCAATGGAAACCAAACCATGTTTTTACATAACCCCAAAAATTTGAATGCTACAGGTGAGGAAACAAGGGTTAGATTAACTGGATTTCATGCTTTGGAATATTATAAGTATAGCACTAGTGACAAGTTTATTGAAGCACATGCCATGCAGAACTTTAGGGGATTCTTGATAGGTAAAGTACCTCTATTGCGTAAGATTCATGCCAACGAAGTGGCAGGGATAAACTTCCTTTACACACCTAATTTAACCTATAACGAAATGTATTTTGGCTTAAGCAATATCTTAACTTTCTTAAGGGTAGATGCTGGAAAAGTAACATCTAATGGAGATAACAATGATTGGTTCTTACGTTTCGGAATAGATATGGATTTCTAGAAAAAAGTGATTACCTATTTATTTCCTCTTAGAGGTTTGTACTTCACAATTTTGTGGTACAATTCCTCTGGCTTAAATGGCTTGGTAACAAAATCATTCATACCTGCTTCTAAAACCTTTCTTCGCGTTTCTTGAAAGGCATCAGCCGATAGGGCTATGATTGGAATATTTCTATTTTTCACTTTGGTATGCTCAGCTCTGATAACTTCTGTGGCTTCAAAACCACTTAATTCGGGCATTTGTAAATCCATTAAAACCAAATCAAAACTTCCATCTTTTGCTAATATTTCGATAGCTTCTAAACCATTATTGGCAATAGAAATTTCGTTGTTCCATTTTTTGAAAAACTGTTTAGCCACAAACTGATTCATCAAATTATCTTCTACCAAAAGAATTTTGATTTCAGATAAATCAAGGATCAAATCTTTTTCTGTTTTATCTTGCTTTTCTATAGCGTCAGCATTCCCAACTTCAAACGGAATTTCAACTGTAAAAGTTGTTCCACTTCCTACTTTACTTTTAATATTTATATAACCACCTTGCAATGCGGTTAAGTTCTTGGTAATGGCCAATCCTAAACCAGTTCCACCAAATTTACGAGTAGTGTCGGTATAGGCTTGGGTAAAGCTCTCAAAAATCTTATTTTGCTTATGTTCAGGCACTCCGATTCCACTGTCTACTATATCAAATACAAGGTTTATTTTATCTGATTCTTCGCTTTCATTTATAGATGTTTTAACTTCAACAAAACCTTTCGATGTAAACTTAATGGCATTGCCTACTAAGTTAAAAAGTATCTGATTTAGGCGGTAAGGATCCCCCTTTATATAATGCGGAATATTTTCAGGTACGGTTACAGTAAATTCAAGGCCTTTTTCCTTTGCCCTATAATCAAATGTTTTCTTCAATTCGGCCATTCGAAGGCGCAAATCAAAGTTGATGTTTTCAAAGGTGATCTTACCTGCTTCTATCTTGCTAAAATCAAGAATATCATTGATAATTACCAAAAGGTTATCAGCAGAATATTTTATAGACTTTAAATTTTCAAGATTTCCACCAGTAAAATTCTCTTCTAATAACAATTCTGTTAAGCCTAAAATTGCATTCATAGGGGTCCGAATTTCGTGACTCATGTTTGAAAGAAAATCCGACTTGGCTTTGGCTGCAGCAATAGCATCATTGCGAGCCTGCAACAAATCGTGTTCAAATTTTTTCTTTTCGGTAATATCTTGCGAATAAACTGCCACACCTGTTATCTCGTTATTAGCAACATAAATGGGATTGTAAGTAGTTTCAATATAAACCGCATTGCCACCTACTTCAAATTCTTCAACTTGTGTAAACTGCTCTCCTTGCAAGCTTCTATCAATACTCGAAACAATGTTTTCTCGCTCAGAGTTTTTGAAATTAATCATTGCAAAGTTCATTCCCTCTTTCACATCAGTATTAGTTCTAGATTGAATACTGTTTTTGAAGGTTGAGTTAAATGACAATAAATTCAATTGCTTGTCAACAGCATATATTATACTGGTAGTACTTTCAAGAATCGCATTAAGTTTATAATTATTAACATTAATTTCTTCTTCAGCACGTTTGCGTTGGTTTTCTACTTCCCACAAGCGAATACCCGAAATCACGACTTTTTGAATACTATCTGGTGTGATATCAGATTTAGCGAAATAGTCAAAAGCACCGCTCTTAATCATTTTCACTGCCACTTTTTCATCTCCTTGAGAAGTTAGAACAGCAACAGGTGTAAGTACATCTTTGTCTCTTATTTTCTTTAGTAATTGAAGCCCATCAATACCTGGTAATTGGTAATCGAGAAAAATACAATCAAAAACCTCTTTACTTATAACTTCAAGGGTTTCTTGGGCATTTTTACAAACATGTAAATTGTAAATGAGTCCTGTTTTTTTCAGAGCTCTTTCAAATTGCATGATGTCAACTTCGTCATCATCAATAAGTAATAGTTTAAATGATGCTTGACTATCCATTATTTACAACATAGGTAAGCATTAAACAGGGAATTCACAAAGTTTCCAGTAATTACTAAGAGTAGATACTACACTCATAAACTGGTCCATAGAAAGCGGTTTGAGTATATAACCAGCTACGTTTAAGTTATATGCATCAATTTTATCGTTGTCTTCGTTGGATGTGGTCATCACGAAAACACTAATATTTTTCAGATGATCATTGTTTCTTAATTCTCTTAAAAACTCAATACCACCCATTTTAGGCATATTCAAATCAAGTAACACAATACGCGGATAATCATGAGGATTGGTCTTGTATTCAGAATTTAAAAATTCAAGTGCTTCAATTCCGTTTCCAGCAATGTACAAGGGGTTGGTAACATTATTTTTCTTGAAAGCCCTTTTAACATTCATTACATCCACTTCATCGTCTTCTACTAATAGAATTTTTATAATTTTCTCTTTCATCATAATCATTTTTCAGATGCAATATATATATCCATTTTGAGTAAATCAAAGCCTCAAATTCGCAAAATCAGAATGTGACTAATTTTAGTTATTTTTCAACTGAATCTTGCCATGTAAAGTAGAATTTTGCTCCTTTACCTTTCTCAGATTCCACCCATATTTCACCATTGTTTTCCTCCACAATTTTTTTAGCAATAGCAAGCCCTGCCCCTACGCTTTCAAGCTTATCACGGGCTTCAAGGGTTTGAAAAATAGTGAAAATTTTACTGTGGTATTCTTTAGCTATTCCTATACCATTATCAGCAATACAAAATTTGTGTTTCCCATCCACCTGTTGATAAGTAATGTTGATGACCGGTTTAGTTGAATTAGCATATTTTATAGAGTTGGTCAACAATTCATAAAACACATCCTCTATATCTTTTCGCACCGCATTGACAATTGGCAAGGCATCATCAAAGTATATTGAATGTTTGCTCGGTGGGTTTATTATACGAAGTAAATTCAACACTATATCACGCGAATCAACACACTCTTTTTCACCACCTAATTTACCGGATCGGCTGTATTTCAACAAAGAATTGATAAGTGATTCAAGACGTAGAATTCTACCACGCATTAATTTAAAGTAGCCTTTACTATCATCTGTCATTAAGCTACCCATATCTTCTTCAATCCACTCTGAAAGGTTATTAATTCCTCGCAGTGGGCTCTTTAAATCATGTGAGGTTATATATGCAAACTGGTCCAATTCCTTATTTTTCTTCTCTAAACTAAGTGTATATTTTTCTAATGATTTCTTAGACTCAATCTCCTTCAACATTGAATTTTTCAGGTTATTACGCATTTCAATCAAAGCCTTGCCCAATTTGTCATTTTTACCTTGAAGTTTCAGTTCTATATCATAATTACCTTTTCCAATGGCATTGGCAATATCTGCCTTGGCTTTCAAACCTTTTATTAATGTAACAGTAGATTGCTGAATAATACCAATTTCATCCTTGCGCTGAATTTGCATTTCATAATTAATGATTTGCCCTCGCCCTACTGCATCAAGCACCTCACTCAGTTCACTTACTGGTTTAATAACAGTACTATTCGTTATCATTAATGAAATAATACTTACCACAACTAAACCAATAAGCATGATTACAAGCAAAGAGGATAGTGTGCTATAACTTGCATATTTCTTTTGACTCAATTTTCTTGAAGAGGCAATTACCATTAATTCCACCTCTTCAATGTTAACATCTAATTTTTTCAGGTCGCTTTCAACCTCTTTATATATTTTATTGGCAGCACCGAATTTAGCAGTGTCTTTATAATCGGCATCATTTTGTAGGATCGACATTACTTTTCTTTCCTTTTCAATTATTTTCAGGAAGTCGCCATCCACCTTCACCAACCTTCGTCTTGATTGTTCAAGTTCAGGTTGTTGCAATAGTTCAATTAAAAATATTTTTCTCTTTCTATATTGTTTATCTAAAATTTTCTGCAGTTTTAATTTTTTATCTTTAGAAGGATTGTTAACCCAATCATAGGTGTATCTGCCCGTTTCAGACATAATGTACTCTATGTCTCTAGTAGCAGTGATAGCAGGTTCAAAATTGTTTGACAACTTAAAGTCAATTTGCTTGGCATATTGAAGTAATAGTATTGCCGAAATACTTGTTATCAGTGCTGTAAAAATAATGGCAAAAAAACTAAGCGCAGTTCTTGTGCTTATTTTTAAGTTTACCAGCCATTTTTTTACGAAGTTAAACATATTTATCTGGGTACTAATTTAAGGGCAGATTTCATCCCGCCTATGCCATATCACCATCAAAACTTAATCCTTTTATCTAAATTGCTGATTTAAAGACTATTAATTAATTTCTATTTTGGGCAAAATTCCCATTTACAAACAACACTTGCGCCAATGTCTAATTTTGATACACCCAAAACTAAAAAATGACTGAATGCAATTATGTCATATTTAGAAATTAGCACCATCTTTGTTTACTTGCAGCCGATAACTATTAAAAAATGAAATTTATTCTTTACCTAGCTTTGTTTTATTTTGTATTAAAGTTCTTGCTTGGAAACTTATTTAAAGTGAAAGCTTACCATTATAACCAAAGCAAGGACCAACAAACAAATTTCGAAAACGATACAGAGCTAAATGTTAACAAAAGTAAAATCAATAAGTCTGTAAAAAAAGATAAAAACATTGGTGAGTATGTGGATTTTGAGGAAATAAAATAACAAGATGGAAAAAACCATTCGTTCTATACTATTAAAAGTTTTAGGTTACCAATCTTATTTATCATGGATAAGTGACATATACATACGCCTTATTAAAGGAGGGATGCTGAAGGACAAATACCCTGAATTGTTTTACTTACAAAACCTCATAAAACCAGGCTATACTTGTATCGACATTGGGGCTAATGTTGGTTACTACTCAGTATTTCTCTCAAAATATGCGGGTGAATCTGGCAGGGTGTATTCCATTGAACCCGTGCCATTATTTGCTAAGGTATTTCTTAAAAATACTTACAAGCACGCAATTAATAACATTACCCTTTATCAAACAGCCCTTGGTGCCGAGAGCAAAAAGATAATGATGGGAACACCTACTATTAACGGGGTTTTCAGACATGGTTTAACAAAGGTACTTTCTGATGACAATAATGAGGCAGGCAAAATGCATACATATGAAACGGACATGCGCATTCCTGATGAATTGTTCGCTCCTATTGAAAAAATCGACTTCATTAAATGTGATGTAGAGGGTTATGAAATATTTCTATTCCCACATTTAATCAATACCCTCAAAAGGCATCATCCGATTATTCAGATCGAAATTTCAGGTGAAGAAAATCGCCAAAAGATGTTTAATATTTTGATGCCATTGGGCTATCAAATATTCAAACTTCAAAACGAAAATTTGGTTCAAATATCAGATGCAGAAGCTCTGTTATATGAAGGCGGTGACTTTTATTTCAAGATATAACTTATATCATTTAAACTAAAATGCGTTGTTAATTCAAGCTAAAGCCTTTAATTCGTAATCAATAAAACTAAAAACATTGAATAGCTTTTGGGATTTATTTAAACCACAAGAACTCATAGAATTTGGCGGATTGGCTTTAATTCTCATCATTATCTTTTTAGAGAATGGGGTTTTCTTTGGCTTTTTCTTACCAGGAGATTCTTTATTGTTTACAGCCGGCCTCTTAGCCTATCCATCGGCTAATCAAGTTTTACATGTAGAAATTGAAAATCTTATTTTTGGAATTGGAATTGCCGCCATCTGTGGTTATTATTTCGGCTTTTGGTTCGGGCATCGAACGGGAGAGGCTATTTATAAAAAGAAAGATACCTTTTTCTTCAAACGAAAATATATTGAAACAGCGGAGGTATTCTATAAAAAATATGGTGGATTAGCCTTGATTCTTGGTAGGTTCTTACCCATTGTGCGCACATTTGCTCCTATTCTTGCTGGAGTAGTAAAAGTTCGTCCTCAAATTTTCTTTTTATACAATATTGTGGGTGCATTCCTTTGGCCAAGTGTAATTGTAACAGCAGGCTATTTTGTTGGTCAATTTGTGCCTAATGCATTGGATTACCTGAATTGGATTGTGATTGCCTTTATAGTTGTAACCACTATCCCAATTGCAAATACTTGGCGGAAGGAACAAATAAGAAAAAAAGCTGAACAATTAGAAAGCAAATAATATATGGGTGAAGGCAAATTATACATCGTTCCAACGCCCATTGGCAACCTTGAAGATATTACAATTAGGGCACTTCGAATACTTAAAGAAGTAGATTTGGTATTGGCTGAAGATACCCGCCAAACTGTAAAACTTTTACAACACTATCAAATACAAAAACCACTTCAATCTTACCACCAACACAACGAGCATAAAGTGTTTCAAAACTTAGTTTCAGAGTTAAAAAGTGGTAAACAGATTGCCCTTGTTAGCGATGCAGGAACACCCGGCATTAGCGACCCTGGTTTTTTAATTATTCGCGAGTGTGTAAAAGAAGGAATTGCTGTTGATTGTTTGCCAGGAGCTACTGCCTTTGTGCCCGCTTTGGTAAAAAGTGGATTGCCTTGCGATAGCTTTTGCTTTGACGGTTTTTTACCTGAAAAAAAAGGCAGACAAACCATGCTTAAAAAATTGGCTGAAGAAGAGAGAACTGTCATATTTTATGAATCACCTCATCGGATACTCAAAACCATTGCCCAACTTATTGAGTTTTTTGGTGCTGATAGACAAGCAAGCATTAGCAGAGAACTTACTAAGATATTTGAAGAAACTGTTAATGGCAGCCTTCAACAAATACTAGAACATTTCACCAACGGAACTATTAAAGGAGAATTCGTCATTGTTATCGCAGGTAAAAAATAAGCATTTAAAGTACTTTATTTTAAGCGGCACTTCAGCCATACTTATGACTTTGGCTTGGCAACCTTTTAAGGTTTTGCCATTCCTATTTTTTGGCTTAATTCCCTTGTTTTATTTAGAGGCAGAGATTCGCAGAAATTACCCTCATTCCTCCAGACTACTCTTTTTTGCATATGCTTTCTTTTCATTAATGCTATTTAATTCGAGTACTATTTATTGGATTTGGAATGCCTCTCCAGAAGGAGCCATATCTGCATTCATCATCAATACGCTCATGATGACTTTGCCCCTATTCATATTCCACATTATTCAAACAAGAGAAGGAAACAGCAACAAAATGTGGTCGTTCATTTTCCTTTGGCTATCCTATGAATGGCTGCATACCAATTGGCAACTTTCTTTCCCTTGGTTAAGCTTAGGTAATGCATTTTCATACATTCCTGTTTTGGTGCAATGGTACGAATATACAGGTGTTGCAGGAGGCTCGCTATGGGTGTTATTGGTCAATTATAAATTGTACACACTTATTAGCACTTGGAAAGAAAGAACTCCATCCGACAACTATGGAAAAGTATTTAACCTAGCTTTCTTTTATTTGTTCACGCCTATCTTTTTATCTTTATACATTGCTAATGACAGACAAGAAAAGGAAGCAAGTGCAAAACGACAAATGGCAGATGTGGTATTGGTGCAGCCAAATATCGACCCCTATAAAGATAAGTTTGAAGGAATGACACCCGAGGCACAAACGGACAAGATTTTAGCCCTTGCAGAAACACAAATTGATAGCCTAACCCAATTTGTAATGATGCCCGAAACAGCCTTGCTTGGCAGTCTTGAGGAAGGCAATTTACAAAATGCCGGAGTATATCAAAAAGTATTAGTCTTTTTAGAAAAGCACCCCAATATTGGCTTGCTTTCAGGTGCTGATACTTATCGTTTTTATCAAGGTAGTGTTAAGCCTTCATTAACTGCAAGAAAGTACAGCGATGCCTTGTTTTATGATGTTTATAATACTGCTCTGTATATAAGCAAATTTGACTCTTTGCAGATTTACCACAAAAGCAAATTGGTGCCTGGTGTTGAGCGTATGCCGTATCCTGAAATATTTGGTTTCTTAGAAAAAATTTCTATTAATTTAGGAGGTACAAGCGGTAGCCTTGCTAGCGACAAAGAAGCCAAGGTGTTTTATACTTATCAAAAAACAAAATTAGCTCCAGTTATCTGCTTCGAATCTGTTTTTCCTAATTATGTGGCCAGTTATGTAAAAAAAGGTGCTGACATTATCTGCATTATTACCAATGATGGTTGGTGGGGCAATACGCCTGGCTATCGTCAACATTTCGACTTCGCTCGATTACGAGCCATTGAAAACCGCAGATGGGTAGCCCGCAGCGCCAATACGGGTATCTCAGGTTTCATAGATGATGAAGGCAATATTGTAAGTCAATCTGAATGGTGGAAGGAAGCTGTTCTCAGGGCTAAAGTGCCTTTGCATAAAGAAGAAACATTCTTTACCCAAAAT
>CANHJJ010000043.1 GCA_947460565.1 Bacteroidota bacterium | reverse complement strand
GCTTGGAACACAAATGAAAACATTGTAAAAAAATTAACGGGTCAATTGTCTCAAAAGTTAAAAACACGATATATTAAAGTTATAGCAAGAAACTATGGTGCACTGCCCCAAGGTCATCAAGGTTTTGGTGGTGATGCCTTTATTTTTGTAGATGAGATTGAAGTGCGCTAAGGATAAAGGAGTTTAGGAAAGAGATATAGATAAATAAAATGCAATCGAATTATTCTATTTAACACTCATGCAAACCCAAGCATCAGGTATCTCTTCTTGAACACGAGTTAATGATTTAGAAACTTCATACATGCTTGAGAAAGATCCTACAGTAACCAATTTGAAATGAAACTTCTTAGGTTTCACTACCTCTGAAGCATTGTATCCATTGTTTTTTAATTTCTCTGATAGCGCAGTCGCCCTTTTGTTATGTCTGAAAGCACCCACAATAATATAGTATACTGAATCTCCTTCATGCATGCTAAAAGCTGTGTTATTATTTTCAATATTTGATTCAACAACAGATTCAATCTCAGCTTGAGGTGCATTTGCAGAAACAGCTGAATCAACTTTTATTTGGGCTATTGCTTTATGCTCTATAACTTTTAATTCTTTATTAGGAGATTCAACTTTATGCTCCTTTATTTCCGAGTTTTTATAACTAAACAATTCTTCAAATTTTGAAGATAAATTCATTTTTGAAATCGCATTGCTCAAAGGCGCTACTGGATAGGTTTCAAGCAAAATATAGGCATTAAATAAGAGCACCACTACCATAAAAGTAGCCAATATTGAATACCAAATACCTGATCTCTTTCTTTTAGCATTTTTAGATACTTTTGGGGATCTATTTGTTGTATTTAATTTCTTTTCAGCAGTTTTTGCAACTTTTTCTAATGGCGAACTAGAAACCTTATTAGAATGCAATTGCAATGGCTGCAATCCAAAAGCAGACATTAAGAAATTGGTTCTGGTATTTGGAATGAATTGAAAATAATTTGAGTCATTTAGTATAAATGTACCTAACAAGTCAATTTCTATTCTCTTTTCATTTTCTAAATTTTGCAAAAAAGCCTGCAATTCAATATCTATTAATTTGATAGAGTCTGAATATGATATTTTCAATTCATCCGCAATGAAGGTTGCCAACAAACCATCATTTAAATTCAGCTTTTGATTAAAAGAAACCTTTCTATTACTAGGTTGCATTAATTCAGAAATAGCATCAATGCTAGCGTATTCGGCATGTAATAAAAATCCTCCAAAATTGGGTACAATTACACAATCATGAGTGTGCATTAGGTGTATCACATAATGCCATATATTTTTATCTTTTGCTGTTTTCAAGTGTTTCTCAATTTCTGATAACAAATTAACGATTTGTTATGTTGTCGCAATTAACAACCTATTAACAAATTATTTACCCCTAACTGTAAAAAAACATTCAAATGACATGGATTTGAAGCAAATAAATTACGGATACCCCCTTCATTTCTATAAAATAAAAGCGCCCACGCAATGCGTGGGCGCTTCATATAGCTTTTGGTTAAAATTATCTCTGATAAACAGGAGTTACGACTTCAACTTCTTTATAATCAACGATTTTATATCCTAATTTCTCTAATGGTTTTTGAATTTTTTCTTTATCGCCCACAATCATATAAATCATTTTATCAGGGTTAAGGTTTTCCTTGGCTAATTGATTGATTTCTTCCTTTGTAAGGTTTTTTATGATACCATTTTGTTGTTTGATATAATCTGAAGGTAAACTCAACTCTACAACACGGTTTAAAAAACCTGCCTTTTGACCATTGGTCTCATAACGCAAGGCGTCAGATTGAGTAATAGATGACTTCATAAATTTCATCTCATCATCAGAAATTCCATTTTCACGGAATCCGTTAACTTCATTCATAATCTCTTTCATTGAGCTATCAGTTGAAGAGGTACGAACAGATGTTGAAATAATAAAATATCCTTCATAATCTCTGTAAGCAGTAAATCTAGAATTAATACCATAAGTAAATCCTTTATCTTCACGAAGGTTTAAGTTCAACCGGCTATTAAAACTTCCACCTAATGGATAGTTCATTGCTGTTGATTTAAAATATTTATCATTCCAATCGTATTTCATACCTAAATTACCTAAGCGTATTTCAGATTGAGCCGCTTTGTATTTATCAACCAAATAAATTTGTTTGTTATTTGAAGCAGATTGGGGGAAAACAGGATTTACTGGGAATTTTACATTTTTCTTTTGCCAATTTTTCATAAAAGCCATTTTAGCAAGAACCTCTTCTTTACTTACATCACCAACGATAGTTAATGTGGCAAAATCAGGTGCATAGAACTGGTTATAATATGATTGAACATCTTTTATGGTAAGCGCTTTGATTGATTTTAATGTACCATCTTCTGGCTCACCATAAATGGTTTTGCCATACACCAATTTACTAAATGCTAAATCTGCATTATACGTTGCATCCGTTTTACGTGAGTTAATGCTCTGGTAGGCTTGAGATTGATTCAATTTAAAGTCTTCTTGAACAAATTTCGGACGCATTAATTTTTCTTCTAATAACTTCAAAGTTTGGTCTAAGTTCTTTTTCAAACAACTAACTTGAACAATAGTAGAATTTTTCCCTGCATTAAAATTGATACTAGCACCAATTTTGTCTAATTCATTTTCAAAAGCTTCTGTTGTGTAGTTTTGGGTAGCTTCACCCATCATATCAGCAGTTAGACTTGCTAAACCAGTTTTTGCTGGGTCACCCACAGCAACATTTCCGCCTTTCATTGATAATAGAATGTTTACAATCGGACTTTCTGAAGATTTAGAACCAATCACTTTAATACCGTTATCCCAACTTTCTGAGAAATAATCAGGGACGATTGGTGATTTACCTTCACCTACTTCAGGACGCTTGCTTCTGTCAAAATTATCTTTAGGCGTTGTATAGCTTAAACCCTTATACTCTAATTCAGTTGAAGATCTGGCACCTGAGGTGGTAACAGCTTTGGTTTCTTCTTTTTCTTTTCCACCACTAGCTGCATTTGTTCTCTTAGGAAAAACATTAACCATAGCATAATTTTTACCTTTTATATATTGATTAAAAACACGCATAACATCTTCTTTAGTAACCTTATTATACCTTGCTATTTCATCATTCAAGTTGTAATTATTTTTACCCAAGTACCACAATTGGCTTAATTGAGAGGCGCGAGCAGCAATGCTCTGATTTGATGCAATTATTTGAGTTTCATATTGACCTTTTGCTCTATTTAAATCATCATCATTAATACCATTTTTTTCAAATTCATCCAATGTTGATTTCATTAAAGTTTCAGCGTCAGTTTCACCATCAGGAAAAGTTACCATTTGAATGGTAAACTCACCAGCCAATTCAGATGTACTATTAAACACATTTGCTTGAACTGCTTTTTCAGGTTTAACAAAATTTTTATAGAAAATTGAGTTATTACCATTTCCTAAAGCAAAAGCTAAGATGTCTAATGCAGGCTCATCTGGATGGAACGATTTTACACTTGGAAATACCACATAATACAAAGGTAGATAAACATTATCCCCATAGTTTGCATATTTGTTATCTGGCAAACGAACTGACTCAATGCGCATATTTTTCACTTCTGGTCCTTTTGGAATTGGGTTAAAATATTTCTCTGTCAATTTTAATACCTCAGCCGGATTAATATCACCTGCTACAACAACACAAGCATTGTTAGGCCCATACCAACGCATGAAGAAGTTTTTCAAATCATCAACGTTAACTGCATCTAAATCTTCAAGGTAGCCAATGGTTGGCCAGCTATATGGATGGCGATCTGGATATAAAATTTGATCTTTGATTTCATCTGTTTTACCGTAAGGTACGTTGTCAACACGTTGGCCTTTTTCGTTTTTAACTGTTGATCTTTGCACTTCAAATTTCTTTTGGGTAACCGAATCAAGCAAATAGCCCATTCTATCAGCCTCTAACCACAAAGCAGTTTCTAGGTAGTTTGCTGGCATGGTTTCGAAATAATTAGTTCTATCACGATTGGTAGTACCATTCATTTGCCCGCCCGCACCTTGAACAATTTTAAAATGCTCTTCGTCTTTCACATGAACAGAACCTTGAAACATCATATGCTCAAAGAAATGTGCAAAGCCTGATTTACCGGCAGATTCGCGAGCAGAACCTACGTGATAGGTTACTTCAACATGAACGATTGGATCACTATGATCTTCATGAATAATTAAGGTTAAGCCATTTGGCAAACGATATTTTTCATATGCAATTTTAACTTCACCTGGCACGGCTGCTACTTTTTCAAGTAATACCGGCTGATTGGGATTGACAGCAGCAGGAGCTTGCGCATTGGTTTTAATTGTGGCGAAAGCCGAAAATAAAAACACGCCTGCATAAAGTATTGATTTCTTCATATTTTATTTTATTTCGAAGTTTGGGGCAATTTATTTGATATATTTTATTTTATAAAAGATTTTTAACAAAAGGTACATTTATCTTTTAAAAGGTATTTTTAGGTATTAGTTAAAAACAAGTCAAATTGACTTAGGTGAAAATAAAAAATGCACTTTATTTAGAATAAAGTGCATTTATAATTAAATAATATGGGAATTATGCAGATGCAACTGGCTCGGGAGCGGCTTCTTTGACTACTCTTTCAAATTTCTGCATAACTAATTCACATGAACGTCCTACACTTATTTTTATATTTTGATCCTTTAACCATTCAGCAACAGCCTCATTCGAACTTAAAACTCCATACAAATCACTAGATACAGCAGTGGTATTGCTTTTATTTATTGGCTTTCCGTTTACTAATTCAAGACTGAACACATACCCAAGTTTATTGCGAGCTCCTGTGCTTTCAAACTCATGTTTATAAATTTGAAGTTTTTGCTCCCCATCTACTGTTTTCTTTAGTAGCAATCTAATAACGGGAAGGTATTTCTTCCACAACTGTGTATACATGCCTGCGTCTCTCATATATGCTTATTTTGCCTCGGTGGTTAAATTAGTTGACAAACATAGGTAATTATTGGCAGCAATAACCAATAATTTGAAATTTATAATAAAAACTATGTAATGTTTATGTGAATATTAATTTTTAAGAGATAATTCATGAAATTACGTAATCGAAATTCTACAATTAAATTTACAAATATTGAACATATGACAAGTTTCACATTAGAGCGTATGAGTAATCTGATAGCATTATGTATGTTTGTAGCCATCAAACAAATTTAAATAATTAATGAATCAAGTTATATTTCAGGGAGAGCATTTAATCTGGGGAAATCTCGGTCATACTGCAATCGTACTTTCATTTATTTCTTCTATTTTAGCAACAATAGCTTTTTTTCTGGCTGAGAAAAACCCATTAGATAAGAGTTGGGGGCTAATTGCTAAATATTCCTTCCAGCTTCACAGTTTAGCCGTTCTATCAATTATCAGTATATTATTTTACATCATTCATCAACATCTTTTTGAATATTATTATGCGTGGCAACACTCATCAAGAGATTTACCAGTACATTTCATGATTTCTTGTTTTTGGGAAGGTCAAGAAGGAAGTTTCTTGTTGTGGATTTTCTGGCAAATGGCAATTGGTCAAATATTATTAAAAACCGCTAAAGGATGGACCAATTCAGTAATGGCATTGGTAATGCTTTCTCAAATAGCTTTAACTAGCATGCTTTTGGGAGTAAAAATTTTGGGTTATAAATTAGGTAGCAGCCCTTTTGAATTACTTAGAAATATGATGGGTGAGGCTCCCATTTTTAAACAAGCCGACTATCTATCTAAGATTAAAGATGGCAATGGTTTGAATCCTTTGTTGCAGAACTATTGGATGGTTATTCATCCTCCAACTCTTTTCTTTGGATTTGCTACAACAGTTGTACCTTTCGCTTATGCCATTGCTGGATTGTGGAGAAAGCAGTTCACAGAATGGCTAAAACCAGCTCTGCCGTGGGCCTTAGTAAGTACTATGGTTTTAGGCACTGGAATTATTATGGGTGGATTTTGGGCTTATGAAAGTTTAAGTTTTGGAGGTTATTGGGCTTGGGATCCAGTTGAAAACGCGTCTTTAGTTCCTTGGTTGATTTTGATCGCTGGCGTTCATGTGATGATAATTTACAAGCATTCAGGTAATTCACTTTCTGTGGCATTTATACTTATAATTACTACTTTTTTATTGGTGCTTTATGCCACATTCCTAACACGATCAGGTATTTTGGGCAACTCATCTGTTCATTCTTTCACCGATTTGGGTATGAGTGGACAGCTGCTGGTTTTCCTATTAATGTTTGTGCTTCTGTCAATATTATTGATGGTTATTAGATGGAAGTTAATTCCGAAATCGAACAAAGATGAAGATATTTATACAAGAGAATTTTGGATGTTCATTGGAAGTTTGGTTTTAGTTATTTCAGCCTTTCAAGTAATATTAACAACCTCCATTCCTGTATTTAATAAAATCTTCAATGCAAAATTAGCCCCACCAGCTGACATCATCAACCATTATAATAAATGGCAAATGCCTATGGCTATTTTGATAGCTTTACTTACAGGTGTGGCACATCTACTAAAATACAAGAAAAATGGAATAGAAGGAATAAAAAAACTGCTCATACATGCGGCTATTGCATTGGTATTGGCAACAACCCTCTTTTTTGCCTTCGAATTAGCATCATGGTATTTCATAGGTCTATTGTTTGCTGCCGTTTATACTGTTGTTGCAAACGCTACCCTATTAAAACCTTTGTTCACTGGTAAGGTTAAGCTTGCTGGAGCCGCGGTAGCTCATATTGGTTTTGGTGTATTGTTGATGGGTGTTTTGGTTTCATCTGCTAATAAAAAAGTTATCTCAATAAATGAAAGCCGTCAGGCACTAAGCAATGAATTTAATACCAAAGAAAACGTAGAGAATGTATTTTTAGAAAGAGCCAAAACCATTAAAATGAGCGACTATATGGTCACTTATGTTAGTGATTCCCAAAACTGGGTAAACACATACTACAAGGTAAATTACAAAAAACTTAATGCAAATAATGGTGAAGTTGAATATGAATTTAACTTATATCCAAATGGACAGATCAATCCTAAATTTGGTTTAGTTGCCAACCCAGACACAAAGCATTATATAAGTCATGATGTGTTTACATATGTAAGCTCAGTTCCTCAAAAAAAGGAATCAGCCAAATACATAAACCCTACCATGCATGAAGTAAAAAAGGGAGATACTTTATATACCAATAATGCTTTTGCTATTTTGAAAAACATTAATTCAAATGCCAATAGCCAAACCAATTTGAATGTTGAAAATCTTGAAATAATGATAGGTGCGGAACTAGAAATTCATACCTTAGATAAAATTGTAACTGCTACTCCACTGTTTGGAATAAAACAAAATTCCGCAGTTAACTATGATGCCATTAGTAATGAAGCAAAACTAAAATTTAGCTTCAAAAATTTAGATCCTAAAACTGGAAAAATTTCTATAGAAAGCTCTGAACAAGATAATTCAGGTGATTTCATCATTATGAAAGCGATAGTTTTTCCATGGATTAACCTTGTATGGGGTGGCACCATTATCATGATTATCGGATTTTGTTTAGCCATCTTCAAAAGAATAAGCGAATCAAGAAAATAATTCTCAGTGCACTTAGTTTATAGAAAAAACTAAATAAGAGATATTAATGCTGCAATACTAACCCCAGCCAATACTGACAGAAGCTTTTGCTTACTAAAAATATGGTGTTCACTATTTTCAAATAATATGGTGGTTGAAATGTGCAAGAATGTGCCAATAACAAAAGCCATGAAATAGTTAAATGAGGCTGGATTTAAATACATCTCTACAATATTGCTACTAACGGCACCCATTGGCGACATGATGGCGTATACAAACGAAACAAATAAAAGTTGTTTCATACTCAAGTGCAAACTTTTCATGATAGTAATTAAAGCAAAAGAGGCAGGCACTTCATGAATAATTATTCCTATCAACAACGAGTAAAAGCTCTTATCATTATCAATTAGCGCACCTAATGGAATACCCTCGGTAAACGAATGAATGCTAAGGCTTAACACAATGCCAACAGGAACTACATTATTCTTCACCTTCTTATGAAGATGCATGTGACCATGCTCAATACCTTCAGAATACCTCTCAAGAAAAATCTGAAAAAAGAATCCAAATAATACCAAAATTCCTTTGTAATGATTGTATTCTGAAAATACTTCAGGAATTAAATTTAAAAAAGTAACAGCTAATAAATAACCACCCGCAAATGACAAAAACAACTTAAGCGTTTTTTGATTGACACTCGCACTTTTAAGGGCAAGATATGCCCCAGACAGGGGACCAAATAAGAGCAGTATAAGAGCAAAATATTTCATTATTGATGAATATATTTATATGTGTATTTTGAAAAAGCAAAACCAAATAAACTACCAACTATCGCCCCTATAAAAACATCTAATGGGTAATGAACGCCCACATAAACTTGGGAAAAGGCAATGCTAGCAGCCCAAAAAATCAATAAAGGCAAAAGAACTCTGCTATAAGACTTTAAGAAAAAAGAGATGAAAACTGCAATGGCAAAATGATTGGTTGCGTGAGAGGAAATGAATCCATATTTACCACCACAACTGTTAATCAAAAGGTGTAAATTTTCTTTCATTATAATGTCATGACACGGTCTAAGTCGTTCAAAAGTATTTTTAACAAAGACACTAAATTGATCTGAACAAAGAATCATTAAAGCAATGCCCAATAAAATTTTCCAACTTTCTCTCTTATACAACTTTATTATAAAATAAATGAATACAACGTACAATAAATACCATGTAGATTGATTACGAAGGATAGGACAAAGCCAATCAAAAAAGGAGTTTGATAAGCCATTGTTTATGGCAATAAATGCGGATTTGTCTAATTGTATTATCTGTTCAATCATGCTATTTTCTGAGCCACAATAATCAATCTATCACTTAATTCTTGGTTATAAGGATCTAAATGATAATTACCAAAAACATGTAGTAATTTAAAAGAGGTTTGTTCTACTAATTTTTCAAAATCCCTCAATTCAAGTAATTGTACTGATTCTGAATAAAAATTTTTATTCCCATTGTCACTAAATTCAATGGTTTTAATGACCCTATTGTTTTCAATTTTCTTATTTATCAGAAATTGAATCCCTTCAATTTCTTTGGTTTCAACGTTGTTTGTTTGGGCAAAAATTTTGGATGCATTCAAAAAATCAACTAGGATGATTCCATTGGGTTTCAAAATTTTATTGAATTGTGAAAACACTTCCTTGTTTACTTCATCCGATTCAAAATATCCGAAACTAGTGAAAAGATTTAATCCTATTTCAAAGGCATTATTGTATGGCAAATTGCGTAAATCAGCCATTTCAAATTTCAAATTTTCATTAGCAAAAGTATTAGCCTCATTGATACTATTTGCTGATAGATCTACTCCTGTTACATTATATCCAAGTTTATTTAAGTAAATGGAGTGTCTTCCTTTGCCACAAGCAAGATCAATAATTGTATCCGATAAATTAGGTTTTAAAAAAGAAATTAATTTTGAAAGAAATGCTTCAGCTTCTTGATGATTGCGATTTTTGTAAAGTATATGATAGTATTTTGAATCGAACCATTCGGCAAACCATTCCTTTCTTTCCATGCCCACAAATATGCTATTAATTTTTTGAATGTTGATTTGAATTATTTTATAAATCGATAAATGTTAACCACATTGGTTTCTGCATTTTGGGTAATCAATAATTCATTTCCTTTTTCATCTAGAGCGATGTCTAACACCTCGCATCGTTTGCATTCACAAATTTGTTTTAAGGCATTTTTCATCATCAATTTATCAAAACGAGAATACATTTTACCATTATCACCGCAAAATCCATCAAGGTTAAGCATATCAAAATCGCCTGTTTGAACTTCATTATATTTTACATTGTCAGAATTATCAAGAATGTAAATTTGATTAATAGCCTCATCCAATATAGACAATCTATCCTTAGCAATTACTACTTCTTCATCAGACCCATTTTGCTTTAATAATGGAACTTTAGGTGTTGAAATGCCATCAGTTTCAACAAATTTAAAGGTGGAATTATTTATTAGATCAACGTCTTTTCTTGTGGTTCTTTTAAGTATATTACTTGCACTATCGAAATTATATTTTTGTATACATAGTCCATATTTATCTTTAATTTTATTGATATAGGACAAATAGAAACATTTCTGATCAATATTCAAATCAAGAGAGAATTCTTTACCTTGTAATGTTTCCTCTGATATCAAAATATTATGAGAATTTAACTCTCGAAAAAGCCCAAAATTATTATCGTATATGGCTATATTAAGAATGGTATGATCAGGATTGTATTGTTTGTTGTTCCCAATTCTATAAAAAGTATAATAGCCTTTATATTCAGATAGAAATTTCCATTCACTAGGGTAAGAAATGGATTCAAACACATTATTATTAGGAAAAGCTATATCCGCCTCAATTATATCATTTTGTCCAGGTAAAGTTAGGTCATTATAAAAAATATGAACACCTTGCATTAAATCATAAACCTCATAATTTAT
>CANHJJ010000042.1 GCA_947460565.1 Bacteroidota bacterium | reverse complement strand
TTAGATAAAAACTACGATAAAATTCAGAAAAACTACGAATCTCACACTAAAAGAAACCTTAAGAAAGCCAAGAGATTCGACCTTGAAATAAAAACTGTTCCATATGCAGATGTGGTAGCATTTTATAAACTAAATAAGGGCCTTTCAACCAAAGGTGTGAAAGAAAAAAACTATGAAAGTTTGGTTAAGGTTTTCGAAAAGGCTCATCAGCGTGGATTGTTGCTTTCAAAGGGCATATTCACCAAAAACAATGACATGATTGCTAGTGTAGCCTTTCTAACTTACAAGAATAGATTGATTTTTATGATAGGAACTGGCAATGAATTAGGTAGAGAATATGGTGCCATGTATTTCTTGTTTGATAATATCATCTATCAGTTTGCAGGGCACAATATGTTTCTAGATTTTGAGGGTTCTGAGATTGAAAGTATAGCAAGATTTTTTAAAGGTTTTGGTTCTGATAAAGTAAATTATTACCGACTAAAATTAAACAGACTACCATTCTTTTTCAAGTGGCTGAAGAACTAGTTTATTTATTGCCGTGGGTTTAAACCCACCGCAATAAAAAAATGATCTCAGCAATGTTTCTAATTCTCCCAATATTTTAAATACTCTTTGCCCAAATCCACATAGGCTTGTGCATTGCGTTTTACTTTTTCTATTTGTTCCTCACTGAGTTGTTTCACCACTTTGGCAGGTGATCCTAAAACTACCGAATAATCGGGTATGATGGTTCCTTCAGTTACCAATGCATTTGCGCCAATGATACAAAAATTACCAATTTTAGCGCCATTTAGAATAGTGGCATGCATGCCTACCAAAACATTATTGGCAAGACTTGCACCGTGCACAATGGCCCCATGACCAATGATACAATCATCTCCAATAATGGCTGGAAATCCTGGGTCAACATGAATCACTGCATTCTCTTGAACATTGCTCCTATTGCCTAAACTAATGCTATCCGCATCACCACGCAAAACAGCACCAAACCAAATACTACAATCGTCTCCAATACTTACAAGCCCAAAAACCCTTGCTGTATCTGCAATCCACACATCCTTACCTTTGTTAATGGGAGTTGCAAGAATTTCTTTCATTTGACTTAAAAAGGGATAACTCATAGGCTAAGATTTCTTTAAAACATAATAACAGGTAGTTGTAAAAAAATCACGTATAATGGGAATACTTGATAGTAAGTTTATTTGCTTACGAGGAGTTGCGCCAAACTTGTGCTTATAACTCGGATTAATAAGGTAAAATTCTCTTTTTATAATTTTGAAACCCGCTTTTTTTGATATTTTTTCAAAACGATTGATTGAAATTTGGGTTTCTTTCACTTCCATCGTATCTCTGATACGACCTTCACTTTCACCTCCCATTTTCATCATACCTCTGTATAAGAAATTTGGTAGCAAGTGAAAGTATGGTAGTTTGTGTAGAAACTTATTATCTAAACTTTGTTGATGTCCGCCAAAAGGCATACACCAAGGTGGAAAAGCAAAAAATATCACTCCATCTGGCTTTAAAAAATGAATGATATGTTGCATGAATTTCTCTTGGTCGTGTATATGTTCTATGGTATCTTTTAGCAAGATGATATCATAGTAATCTTTGACATGTTCGCCAACCTTAATATCATACACATTACGGTTAATAATTTCAATTTTCCCTGCTTCGATATCTTCTTTCAAAAAACCTTTAGAAATATCACTTGCATAATCCCAAAGTTCAATACCTGTAACTTGGCAACCTGCATTGGCAAATGCCTTACATATACCTCCGTAGCCTGAACCTACCTCCAAAAATCGTAATCCTTTGGTAACCGGTTTTATTTCATCTATAAAAGGTATGACAAACTCTTCTACAGTATCTAATTGTTGTTTGAAGTACCTGTTAAAATCTCCTTGTAATTCTATCATGATGTGAGCAAAAATAAACTTTATAGGGTTTAAGCCAAGTTTTTGTCTATATACTTAGTTCTTTCATGGGGTCCCAAAAGAGCTTTTCAAAATTTACCACTTGGTCATTTTTAATTTTAATTCCTTCGGACTCAAGTAATTCTTGCATTCTGTTTCCACCAAAATGATGTTTGCCAGTTAATAATCCTGTTCTATTTACAACCCTATGGGCAGCTATAGGAGGCACTAAACTATGCGCGGCATTCATCGCATAGCCCACCATTCTGCTGCCTCGTGCTGAGCCCAAATAGCCTGCTATTGCTCCATAATTTGTTACCCTACCATAAGGTATTAGCCTGACCACATCATACACATTCTCAAAAAAAGTATAGGTTGCAGGTTTCAAATCTATTTCGGCTTTTTATCTAAATACATATTTGTAATTGAAGTTGGAATAGTAGAAAAAATGCTATGAATACAATCCTCATTTTTTCCAAATCCTTGCATAGCACTACTGCCAATAATATTTCCAACTTCATCAAAATCAAATTCGCAGATGGTCCGATTTATTTTTGAATAGCATGCATGCATTTGTTTTTCATACAAACTAAAATGTTTATTAGGTACGCTATCAACAAAGGCTGGCAGTGCAATAAGAATCATACCTGATGGACTATAACCCATAGAAACAAGGTAAAGTCTGTGGCTTCTTTTTAATAAATTCGGATTGCTGAAATTATATTCAATAGAGTCAATCTTTGCTTTAAAGTGCCTTTTTAAATCAAATACTGAATGTTGCTTCTTTATTAAATCTCCAATCACATGGTTGCTTTCGCAAAGTTTTATAAATAATGTATCATTATACTGAGCTTTGCAAACCATAAATGTTAAGAAAAATAAAATAAAAAATAGATACTTCATGTTTTTGTTAAAACAGTTGCCACCACTTTTTAGTAAATCCGATATATACACCATCTTCTCTCGTTTCAACAGGATAATGATTGACGTAATCTCCTTGTCCTGGCTGGCCTTTGCCTGTTTTAGGATCGTATTTGTAACGATGAATAGGACAAATGACCATCCCATTTTCATCACAGTTACCAAGCCCTAATCGTCCTGATGCATGCGGGCATTTGTCATCTATGGCATAATACCCATCTTGCAGTCTGACAAGGCAAATATATCTGCCTTCCAATTCAATAGTGCGCGGAGTATTCAATAATTGAGGCTCAACGCCATCTCGTTTAAAGTCGTAAATTTTATAATAGCGTAACAATACCTATTCAAAAATTATTTTTTTGAAACTTTCAAACTTTTCAGATTTTATCTTAAGAATATACAAACCATTCATTAGGTTGTTTCTTTCAATCTGCATTGTATTTGAAATAGTTGATTGGCTTGAAAGGAGTTTTCCATTAAGGTCGAATAATTCAAAAGCAAAATTTATATTTTGATTATTCTTAAACTGAATTGTTATGCTACTATTTGAAGGCACAGGAAAAACTTTCAAATCTAAATCATCCATGTATCGATTGTTTATACCTGAGCCATTAGATGGGATTCTCTTGATATCCTTATAAAGGAAGTCTGCCACAAAACTAATAGTGGTATCCATGTATGCTAATCCTGTGGGAGTTGGCAATGAAAATGGTACATGGTCTTGGCCATAAAATACCTTGAGGGCACTTGGGTTTCCATTTGCTTTTGCCACAGAGTCAACGATATAGCTGCCACTTAATAAAGCAATTGGTATTACTCCAGCTTTGAAATAATCGGTTTTAAATGGAACTGTATTGTCATTGGTTCCATGAACGCTCACAATGCCTATATTTTTGTTGTCATTCATCCAAGTAGATGTACCAATTGCTCCACAAAGGCTTATTACTCCTTTTACTTTCCAGCTGTAGCCTGCATTTCCACTGCTTCCTTCAATACCACCAATGCTTGCGGTGTCAATGCTTGGATTGGCTGAGCCAGCTTCTGATGGCTTATCTAGGTATGCCACATGTAATCCTAAAACACCACCCGCAGAAATTCCACCTACATAAATATTATTGGTGTCTATTTTATAATTATTTCCCATGCTAGCATCTTTGTAAAAATAACGAATCGCACCACGTCCATCCAATGTACCTCTCCAAACAGCGTTGGCAAACTCATTGGCAAGAGTTAAGGGATTACTGGTGTTTACGCCTAATCTATATTTAATCGAAGCACACACATACCCCCTTTTGGCAAATTCCATGCAAACCTTCACAATATCTGTAGCCTTTTTATTGCCACCAATAAATGAACCTCCATGAGCCAAAACCAACAAAGGGCGGTTTGTGGCAGTATCCCCATATGGCATGTAAAGATCAATTGCAAGAGGGGTGCTCGCTCCAAGGTAATTGTTAGCAGACCCATAAGGAATGCTGTCTGTAATAACAATGCTGTCGAATACAGGCATAAGGTACCTTTGAGCGTTGGTTTGATAAACTCCTAAAATTAGGCATGCGAAAATTGATAGTATGGTTTTTTTCATATAGATATTTGTTTGTAAGTTAGGCAAATGTTATCTGTTTTTTGCAAAGCACCAAATATTACAAAAAGAAATTGTAAAATTGCTGCACAAAAGTATACCTCATATTGCTATTATAATGAGAAAAATAACGCATAACTTCATATCTGTAATTTTTCACCCAGCTTTTGTAAATCTCTTAAATTTATTCACTCTTTTTTTTTTATTTCCCCAACTTCATTCTGGAGTGCCAGCCAAGTTGAAATGGTTTTATTTGATGTTTATTTTTATTTCTACATCCATCATACCTATCATTTTGGTTTTTGTATTAAAGATCTCAGGAAGAATTAAAACCATTATGCTGCATTATAGAGAAGAAAGACGTATCCCATATCTGCTCACCATATTTATTTATGGTTTTGATTATTATAATTTCACTAAAATATCCGCAACTCCAATCGTTCTGAACTATCTGTTGGCTTGCATGGCAGTACTCACTATTATTTTTATTGTAAATTATTTTTATAAAATCAGTATTCATACCGCTACACTGGGCTCATTTTTAGCGCTGTTAATGGTGAATTATATAAATACTGGTGCCGAACTTCGACCGCTTATTGCAATAACCTTTGTCATGATTGGATTGGTTTCTAGTGCTAGATTATTTGCTAATTCTCATAATTCAAGTCAGGTTTATCTCGGCCTGGTTGTGGGTTTTATTCCCATGTTTTTTATTCTGTAAGAAAAAAATCAGCTATTTATTCGATCTTTCAACTTAAGAAAATATTCTTTGTAAAGGGTATAGATGTACCTTGGCTTTTTTATATTTTCGCTCCAAAATCAATTCCAAACAATATGAGCTACGAAACCATTTTATTTGATAACAATAATGGCATTGCAACCCTTACCCTTAATCGACCTGAGGTGTTTAATGCCTTTAACGAGCAACAAAGTTTTGATGTGATAGATGCACTGAAAAACACTGCAAAAGACAAGTCAATTAGGGTGCTGGTAATTACAGGAGCGGGTAAAGCTTTTTGCAGTGGACAAGATTTGAAATCCATTGCTGGTGCTGAAAATAGAAGCCTAAGAGAGTCTATTGATAAAAGATATAATCCAATGATAAAGGCCATTCGCAATTTACCAATACCAGTCATTTGCAGATTAAACGGTGTAGCTGCAGGTGCCGGTTGTTCTTTGGCATTAGCTTGTGATATGATTGTGGCATCTGAAAATGCTTCATTAATCGAGGTTTTTGTAAATGTTGGATTGGTGCTTGATTCAGGTTCTTCTTATTTTTTACCACGATTGGTAGGTTCGGCAAGGGCTTTCGAAATGAGCACCATGGGTAGTAAGGTGTCGGCTAAACAAGCATTTGAATGGGGCATGGTTAACAGGATATGTGCATCAGAAGAGTTAGATAATGAAGTGAAAAAATTAACCGATTACTATTCCCTTGCTCCCACAAAAGCCATTGCGTTGATGAAAAAAATGTTAAACAAATCTTTTCAAAGTGACTTGGATACTATGCTTGAATACGAAGCTCAATACCAAGAAATTGCAGGTAGAAGTGAAGATAATAAAGAAGGAGTGAAGGCATTTAATGAAAAACGCAAACCTGAATTCAAAGGTAGATAATATAGAATCCCTGAAAATCAATACATTGTAAATTTTATTACATTTCAGTATCACCAAGTTTTGCCAATTTATTTTTAAGTTGCTAAATTGTACGAAATAAAAATACCAATATGGCTTTAACAATTAACAAAATTCTTTTAGCTTTTGATACGCCTCAAAAATCTGCCGTGGTTATTGATATAGCCGCCAAAATTGCAAAAGCCCACAATGCTGAGGTGATTGCTATGCAATGTGCTGAGGGAAATTATAATATTGATTCGACTTTTGGTCAATTGAAATTTAAGAAAATACAGAGTTCTAATAAGCCCATTAAGGACATGTTGATAGTTGCACAAGCCGAAAATCCAGATTTGATAATTTTTTCGGTTTCTAATAATGCTGATTTGAATGGTTTGATGAATTTTGCCGATACATGTAAATTTATAGATCAAGTTGAAAAACTTGTATTAACAATCCCTGGCAGTATGAGCTCTTTTGATTTTAAAGACATTATTGTTCCTATTGACACCTCATTTGAAACCAGACAAAAAGCCCCTTTTGCGGTGGCCTTTGCAAATATTTTCCTTTCTACGCTTCACGTTATTGGGGTAACAAATGAAAGTGGTAAAGATGCTGAAGTTTTGCTTCAGAATTATTCTCGACAAGTGGCAAATAATTTTGGAGACAAAGGTCTTGATGCTACAATAGAAATTAAAATGGGAGGTAATCCTACCACAAGTACAATTGAATATTGTAATAATAAAAAAGCAGGTTTGATTATTATGATGACTGAACAAGAAACTTCATTCACTTCATTCTTCAAGGGCAAATATTCAGAGCAAATGATTAAGCAATCATCGGTTCCAGTTCTATCAATACACCCTAAAGACCTGATAGTTAGTGAAGCTAGATTGTAAAATATCAAATGAAATATTTTTTTTCTTAATAGTGTTTTTAACAATTACTTTAACCCCATAATATTTATGGTTTGTCGTTAAACAAACTGTAATAAATTGTGTTATAATACCTAATGAAAATCGAAGCAGGTTCCTATCTAAGTCAAATACAATTTCCTGATGATCTAAAGAAATTTAAGGAGGAGGATTTAGTAAAAGTAAGTGCAGAATTACGTCAATACATTATTGACATGGTTTCTGTATATGGTGGTCATTTTGGCGCAAGTCTTGGTGTGGTTGAATTATCAGTGGCGCTTCATTATGCCTTCAATACACCCTATGATCAATTGGTTTGGGATGTGGGACATCAGGCTTATGGCCATAAAATATTGACGGGTAGGAGAGATCAGTTTTATACAAACCGCGTTTATAAAGGACTTTCGGGTTTTCCTAAACGAAGCGAAAGTGAATATGATACATTTGGAGTAGGTCATTCGTCTACTTCCATCTCAGCTGCATTAGGCATGGCAGTTGCATCAAGAATTAAAGGTGAATTGGATAGGCAACACGTTGCCATTATTGGTGATGGTGCTATGACGGCTGGTTTGGCTTTCGAAGGGCTAAATCATGCAGGTGTTGAAGACAGCAATATCATTGTTGTCTTAAACGATAATTGTATGAGCATCGACCCAAATGTGGGTGCTTTAAAAGAATATTTAACGGATATAACTACTTCCCCAACTTACAACAAATTTAAAGATGATGTTTGGAAGGCCTTAGACAAACTTCATAAAGTAGGTCAAGTTTCACAAGATATTATATCCAAATTACAATCAACTATGAAAGGTGGTTTGCTTAAACATAGCAATATGTTTGAGAGTTTACGGTTCCGTTATTTCGGCCCCGTAGATGGACACGATGTAAATCACATGGTAAAAATTTTTAATGACTTAAAGAAAATTCCAGGACCTAAATTGTTGCATATTGTAACGGTTAAAGGCAAGGGTTACGCCCCGGCCGAAAAAGACCAAACCAAATGGCATGCTCCTGGTTTGTTTGATAAAGTTAGTGGAGAAATTTATAAATCTGTTCCATCCAAACCGCTACCCCCAAAATACCAAGATGTATTTGGACATACCTTGGTTGAATTGGCTGAGAAGAATGAGAAAATTGTTGGAATTACACCTGCAATGCCTTCTGGTAGTAGCATGAATATTATGATGAAAGCTATGCCGAAACGCTCATTTGATGTGGGTATAGCAGAACAACACGCAGTTACTTTTTCTGCAGGATTGGCTACACAAGGCTTGGTTCCTTTTTGTAATATATATTCTAGTTTTATGCAACGAGCCTACGATCAAGTGGTGCATGATGTAGCTCTACAAAAACTTCATGTTGTTTTCTGTATGGATAGGGCAGGCTTGGCAGGTGCTGATGGAGCTACGCATCATGGTATGATTGATATTCCATTTATGCGCTGTGTGCCTAACATGGTGGTAAGTGCCCCTATGAATGAAGAAGAATTGAGAAACCTAATGTACACCGCCCAGTTAGATAAAAATGCAGGACCTTTCTCTATTCGCTACCCAAGAGGCAATGGACAAATGCCTGAATGGAGAACCCCATTTGCAGAAATTGAAATTGGTAAAGGTAGGGTTTTAACAGAAGGTGAGGAGTTGGCCATTTTATCATTTGGAACAGCCGGAAACTTAGCGGCTTCCGCTATTGAAATACTGAATGAAAAAGGCATTTTTGTTGGTCACTATGATATGCGATTTGTAAAACCACTTGATGAGCGTTTGCTTCATGATATTTTCGCTAAATATAAGAAAATATTGACCGTAGAAGATGGTACAATAATGGGTGGATTTGGTAGTGCTATACTTGAGTTTATGGCTGAACATAACTATACCGCTGAATTAAAAAGGTTAGGTATGCCAGACGCTTATGTAGAGCATGGTGAGCAATCTGAACTGTATGCTGAATGTGGTTTTGATGCCAAATCTATTAGCAAGATGGTAAAGGCAATGTTAATGGCAAAGGTATTAGCCTAAGCTTTACATACTAACTCTCAAACTTAAATCTATACTTTTCGAAGAGTGTGTAAGTGCTCCTACCGATATGTAATCCACGCCTGCTTGTGCAAATTGGGTGATGGTTTCTCGGGTAATACCACCAGATGCTTCAGTTTCATATTTTCCATCAATAAGTTTTACTGCTTCGGCTATCATTTCTGGGACAAAATTATCCAACATGATTCGGTGTATGCCTCCTATGGCTAAAACCTGTTTCACCTCATCAATGCTTCTAGTTTCAATTTCTATTTTCAGTTCAAGATTGTTTTTTGTCAAATAAGCTTTTGTTCTTGATATGGCCTCTGATATTCCTCCTGCAAAATCAATATGATTATCTTTAATCATGATCATATCATACAAACCGATTCTATGATTTTCAGAACCACCTAATTTTACGGCATACTTTTCTAGTAAACGTAAACCCGGTGTTGTTTTTCTTGTATCTAATACCTTTGTATGGTAAGGAGCAAGTAACGTGCTTATTTCTTTACTTTGTGTAGCAATCCCACTAAGACGTTGCATAAAATTTAATACCAATCTTTCAGCAGTAAGAATGCTCTGTGGACTGCCTTTTACATGAAAAATAATGTCTCCAGATTTGATTGAATCTCCATCAGTTAAATGAGGGTTGAATATCAATTTAGTATCAATTTTATTAAAAATGAATGAGGCTAACTCAATTCCAGCAATCACCCCATCTTGCTTGGCAATGCAGTAAGCCTCCTTTATAATGTCATTATCTATGCAAGCTAATGAGGTATGATCTCCATCTCCAATATCTTCTCTAATGGCAATATCAATTAATTCAAGAATGTCAGGGTTACATAGCAATTGTTTAAACATGCAGCAAAATAAATGTTTTTTTAGAAAGAGATGCTATAAAATGCGTTCCTACTCCTTCTCGAATCTCAGTTCATGTATCATTAAACCAGTACCAGAATCTTTCATAAAAACATAAGCTCTGTATTTTATTCCATTTGATTCGTAAATCGCAATGGCATATTTAGCACCTTGGGCAGCAGAGCCTCTGTGTTGCACCACCACTGATTTGGGAGGATTTTGATTAAAAAAGTTCTTCAACATCATCTCTGCTTGCTGTCTGCTATACATTCCTTCGTTTTCTACCAAGGTTAATTCCACATTGGTATTCATCATTTTAGATATACTTGATGAGTTTGCTGCTTTCATGAATGCTATAACATCATCAAATTGGTCAGCTTTCGACAAGAAGGGTATTAAAAAAGCGATAAGAAAAATTTTGAGCGTTTTCATGGTATGCATTTTCTAACCAAAATTATGCCAAATAGAATAAAGAACAAAGGGGATAATATTAATCATCCCCTTTTTGTGAAATTATTTTTTCTTTTTACTGCCTTTTTCAGAATAATCTGGTAGGGCTTTTATGTCGTTTATTAGTTTCTCGTTATTTTTAACATAAGCCTCGTCTCCATCAGCTTTAGCTTTTTCTAATGAAATATTTGCTGTAGCTATTGCAGCGTTATAATCTTTTAAAGATTTTTGAATTTTAGCTTTCAGGTGTAATACCCAAAATGCATTTGGATTGGCATCAACGGCTTTATTCACCCATTCATAGGCCGTTTTTAAATCCTTTCCATTTTCATAATACCAATTAGCCGATTGATAATAAGGTCTGCTATCTTTCCCCATTACATCGGCTATTTGCTTGCTTAGTTTGCTGTCTAAGTCAGCA
>CANHJJ010000041.1 GCA_947460565.1 Bacteroidota bacterium | reverse complement strand
CATGGCGTAATTATCTCCAACATAAATTTTTGCATGAAGTCTTTTCTTTGACCTAAAATCTATCTCTTTGTTTTTTATCTTTTCAATGATATTTATTTTCGGTCCACAAAGTTTTATGCTAACACCTTGCTTTACCCAATACTCTTTCACTTCGGGTAAAAGTGTATAGTGAATGAGTTTTTTACTTACTCTTTCATCAATGTCAAAGCCAATTACAATTCTTGTTCTTTTAAGATTTTTATAGTCGGTGATTCCGAAAGTTTCAACAAGATGAGATAGGGAAGTAAATCCTGTAATTACGATTAGGTCGGTTGTGTTCTTAATATCTCCCAATAAAACTGGGTTTACATGAGAACCTTGCGAGTTTTCATTTATTGGAAATTTTTCCTGTGGTGGCCACTTTCGGTTGTGGTCGTGGTCGAAGAGGTTTTTAGCCATTCACAGATTTGTTTTTAGTTGACATATTTTATTAGCTCAATTATTTTTCGGCTTAATACCTCGGCTGAACGCATTGCATACATTTGATTAAGGTCAGCGTATTGAATTTGTCTAAAATTAATAATGAATAATGAAATAAGATATTCTAAAGAGTTCGTTTTATCCGTCATGTGTTCTTTTGCTTTTTCTCTTATCTGTGTTATTAGTTTAAAAATGTCAAAAGCGGTTTTTCTTTTTATAAATGATAAATCAAAGTTGTTTGAAAAACTATCAATTGAAAGCAGTTCTGCTTCATATTTTATCAAGTCATCAACAGGAATATAAAAAGGCAGGTGCTTAAATTTTAGCGAACATTCAAGAGTAGTATAATCAATAAGAGAATGATGTTTATTTGTCCAACCAAAGTCAATTAAATAAACTCCCTTATCATCTTTAAAAAAGTTTTCGCTGTGCAAATCTCCATGACAGGTTTTTTTAGTTGTGGTCAATGAATGCTCTTTTATGATGTTGAAGTTCTTTACCAATTCAACCTCATTTACCTTTTCCTCATCAATGCCATTTATAAGCGAAATACTTTTCAGAATTTTTTCTTCCGATTGCAAGTATTCACCATACAGATTTTTCACAAATTCTGTTACAGGATATTTTCCACTATCCCAAACTTTATAAGGGTCGGATTCAAATAGCTGGTCGATGACTTCTTTGAGCGTAAAGGGGTAACCATATTTATTTTTTACTTGGTCGCTAATTAATTTAGAAAATGAAAAGGAATCTTTTTTACTATCTGATGAAGCATAGTTGTATCTAATCGCTTCATGTGTTTCTGTGTAATAGTAATTGGAAGAGTAGTTATTTACGGCACTAAGCGTTATGTATTCATTAAATCTATCGCTTTCTATTTGAATTTTTCTTTCCTTATCAATTGTAGAAATTTTTGCAACTGACCTTAACATTGTTGGGCTATTCACTTTTGAAGGTTGTATCTCTATTACTTTAGAGCCACTATTTCCACCTTTCAAAATTTTATAATCAAGTATCATTTCTTTTCCAGGGAATAGCCTTTTAATTATGGCTTCTTCTTCAAATGTTAATTCTCTATTGTTAAATACAGTGCTTGAATAAATTTCGATTCTACTAAGCCCTTCTTCTATTGGCTTATAATCAAAGTCACGAAAACTACTGACTGGTTTTTTCTTAATCGAAATGTAATCACAATTAGAAAACATCTTTGTTAAGTTCTTTACTTCCTTAATGATTGCTTCGTTCTCTCTTAGATGTGAAGTGATAAGAAGAACGCACAAGTAATTTTGATTTTTGATTTCAATCTCTTTGCTTGCCGAATTGACAAATTCAGTTAACTGACTTTTCTTCAAATCATATTCTGTTTCTTCAAGGTCAAAAGAATTTATTTCGGGATGCTTATTAAATTCTTCATCAAATAAAATTCTAACTTTTGTATTGCTGTTTTCAATATTCTCTAAACGGAAAAGGAAATACCCTTTTATCCTTCCAAATATTAATTCATACTTAGTAAAAAAATGAATTAGAACTTTGTTGAAATCACTCTCTGTAATTTCTTTCTTTTCTTTTTTCTTGCTTGGTAAAGTCTTTTGAGATTCATCCCAAATTTTCTTTTCATTTTCAAGACTGAAATAATTCAAATTGGAAATTTCAATCCCATTATCGAAAGCATCTTCTTCAATTTGTTTTAGAAGAGGAAGAAGTGCAAACCTTTCTTGTGGTGGAAGATATAATATTTCAGATACAAACTCTTGTGCTAAACTGAAAGCATATTCAGGTTTAACCTTTATTTGGTTGTATTTTTCAATGTATTCAGATGTGTTAGTTTTCATTCTTTACTTTTTATTATCATAAAGAACTCTTCTTGTTTCAAAGGCTTCCTTTCCACCTTCAAGCAAGTTCAAGATATTTGACTTAACAGTTTCGATTTCTCCCGATACATCAATTTTCGATTTTTTATCATCATAGTTTAAGAACACATTATGTTCTGCATCAGAGAGAACTGGAATGTTAGGGTTATGCGTTATGAAAATTAATTGTCGTTTCTTTTTTTGCTCACGAATAATTTTGTGAATCGTTTCAGAGATATATTTGTTATCTAAATTATCTTCGGGTTGGTCAATCAACAAAGGATTATCGGATACAGCAAATACAATTGGTAGAACTGTTGTGCATCTTTGTCCTGTAGATAATTCATCAGATTTTTTGTAATTCTCCTTTTGTTTTTTTTCGGTGTTTCCTTTTGCATCAACCTTTAAAAAGAACTCTGGTAAGTCTTCACTATACAAACTTTCAATTGCATAAATTTCTTCACTTTCATAAATCGCTTCAATTATTGCTTTTGACCTTTCTTCATCTACTTGTGCAATTTTTTTTAATGTCTCAAAGTCTTTGTTGTGAATTGTTGAAGCAAATTTATCAGGAGTAAGATTTTCAACTATGTAAGGTATAATTGCATTGTAACGTAAATTGGAACCTCTTAAAGCATTTCTTAAGTGGTTCTCATATTCTTCGGTTATTCCACCAAATGTTAGAGTAATTTTCACCGAACCTGCTAGCTCTTTATTGAGTTCGTCAATGATATTTTTTCTAAGAGCAAAAAGCTCTTTCTTTTTTTCGTTCAATTGGTTTACAAGTAAGGTTCTTTGAGTTCTTACCTTTTGTCTTTTCCCTTCTAATTCTGCAATCTCCTTTTGAAGAATACTCTTCTCTTCAACTTTTTTTGACAGCTGATTGTATTTGTTTATGTATTCCTTATGCTTGTCAAATTTCTGCTTTAGTTTAACGAATTCACTCTGCTGTTCTTGATGAATGATTTTTAATTTACCAACCAATATCTCAACTTTTGAGGTTGCGTTAGTTATCAATTTAATGTTTGATTCATTGTCTTTAACTACTCTGCCTAACGCATCTTCTAATTCAGATTTAATTCCCAAAAGAATTTCTTTATTCAGGTAAGCTTTAGAATCAGAGTTTGTTGACAAGAAACTTTGAATATCTTCATTCACTTCTTTTAAGTTTGCTTGTGAATCATTTAGTTTTTGAATGACTTTAGCTGCATACCTTTTTTCTGAATTTCTTATTTTTTCATTTACATCTGCTTTTTCAAATTCTTCTTGTTCTTTTTGTTTTATGTCATCGGGCTTTTCAGTTTTCTGCCTATTTAAATCTTCTTCAACTGTTTTATAATTTAGCAGTTGTTCATTTATTTGAACAAATCTTGCGTTTTCGCCTCTTATCAATACAGCATTTTGCTTAAGCCCTATTTGCAGTTTTTTGATTTCTTCTTTTATATTTATTGCTTCTGTCCTTATGCGTTTATCAATAAGCTCAAGTCTGTCTTTACTATTTAAACCTATTCTTTCAATTCTCAATGCTGGGTAAATGTCACATTCAAAACTTTCCGCTAAACTTTCCATAGAAAGGCTTCTCTTTGAAGGTAAAGTTTGTGATATTGGTTCGTCTCCAAAGGTTTTAACAATCTCATAAGCCTTGTTTTCATCATCCTCGACAATAAGTTTTATTGTACCATTAAGTAGATTGGCTTTTAAAATATTTGCAATACTTGAATCTTCTTCTGCTGTACTATTTAAAGCTGCTTGAATAAAATATAGAAGTGTAGATTTTCCTGTTCCTCTTCCACCCATTAAGCAATTCAACTTTTCGGAAAAGTCAATTGAGAATTTTTCGTCAAAGAATGAAGATCCGTTTACGGCTATTGATTTAATTCTTTTCATTATTATTTATTTTGAGGTCGTTATTATTTATTATTTGCAAAGTAATAAAACTACATTGAGGATTATGATACGAAGCGGAATAAAGCTTTGGTCATTTTATTCTTTTGGGACAAGACAATATGCGGAATATTATATCGAATATTTTACATCTTTCTGATTAGGCTTTACGGTCTGTCCAAACAATACTTACCAATTCAAAATCTACGACCTTTTCTGCAACATCATCGTCCAAGTATTTCGAATGTTCACATGTCTTGTAATCACCATTACATTTTGTACATTTTGTCTTTTTTAGAATGTAACCAGGTGCAATATCAATTTTTCTTTCGCTATAAGCTGTTGCTAAGTCAAATTGGTCTTTTGGAAACCAAAAACCAATCATAATTTGCTTGTTGTCATTATATTTTAATTCATATTTTATTTCAGGTGCAATTCCTCTTCGTCTAATGTATAAAACACCATCAGTACAGACCATTTCAAATAGGGCTGGCTTATCCTCACTAACAGGGTATTTATTTATAAACAAACTTTGTTTTTCAAGCCAATCTCTGAATGATGTTTTTTCAATTGGTATTATGAGATTAACCTTTAGCCATTCCAAAATATCATTGCAATGTCCCATCACGGAAACAGTAACTTGTTTTCCGTCATTTCTTTCCCAACTCAAAGTGAAAGAAGCAACCTTGTCAGTTTCCTTAGAAGAAATTCCTTCAAAAACCATTTGCAATGCTTGCAAAGTTTGCGAAATATTATTTTCAAGATTAGCATTCAAACTATGGCTAATAGTCGGTATGTTCCAGTACAAGTCTTCTGAACAGGCATAAGGAACTTGTTCGGGAAATATTAAATCAGCATTTAATCGTGTTAATGCTTTTTTTACTTCTATAACATCATTTTCAATGACATTAAAACTCTTTTCACCTATTGAAAATACATCATAACCAGAAATGAATCTTTCTGCTTTTTTTTCATTTTCTTTTTTTTCAATAGGATGGTATGAAACTAACAACCGTATTCCGTCACCCGCGTTCAATGAATATGGTACAAGTTTTTCAATTACGTTTTCCTTTTTTTCATCGATTATATGAGGCTCATTTTCCTTTGCTTCATCAAAATATTCATGTATTAAAGGATTTGCTTGATAATAATGACACACCAATGTCTTCCAATCTTCAATTGCAAGCTCCCCGTCAACCCTAAACAATTTTGTATAGTTAGAATCCTTGCCAGCACTTTTAATGTCTTTTTCTATTCGTCCTAACATCTTATCTGTGTCATACATTCTAATTGCACCGTCAAAATGTTCAAATGAATTTGTTGCTTCATCAAAAATTGAATGGACATATCTACAACCGTAATTGTCATTGTCAATTCCATTGGAAGGATGCTCCTTTAACTCCTCAACCTCTAAGGTTTGTTTGTGGCTTTCATGCTTCCACCAAAATTCTGTTTGACTTATTCCGTAATATAATTTCTGAAAGTCATTACTGCCATAAACAGTAACTCCGAGTTTAATTTTTGAAACATCATTATTGAATTTAGGGCCTCTCCAATATTCCAACTCAATAGTATCGTGGTACGTTTTTGCATAGCCAATCATATTCCTGTCCAAAGCAAGCCTTACTTTAATTTTGTCATTTGCAGTTTGCTTTACTAATTCATCAATCAAAAAATAATTAAGGTTGTTGTGAATAGAAAGTGATTTCCGAAAATACTGGTGAGCAATAACTGCTAACTCCGAATTTTTGTCTTTGAAAATTCCATGACCTTTGTATGTAAATTGCTCTAACAAATCCGACAAATAAATCAATCCGTCTTTATCTTCTTTTTCAAATAATTCAGGAAACACCTTTTCAATAATTTTGTCATCGTGATAGCATACACAACCTGCATACAAGTATGTAGCTTGCTCCGTTAAATGTTTTTCAATTATTGCTTTGAATTCTTCAATGTGTGGGGTGCATTGTTCGTCATACCTTTTTAAAAGAGCTGCTTGGTGTGCCTCATTGATAAATTTTTGTTCACTATCCTTTTCAGCAATCATTTGATTGCCGACTAAGCGACACATTCCAGGTTCAAAATAAAGCCCGAAAGGAACAGTCCAACCCAAAGGTTTGTGCATATCATGTCCTAAGCAAGTTGGAATACCTTCCAGTGCCTTTTGTTCTAAAGCATCTTCTAAAGCTCCAACGGTGAATCGATAACCATATCGGTTTATAGTGTCTGAATTAAGTACTGCTTTATTTCGTATCATTTTGTTGTTAACAAATTATTAATTGTAATGAGATGTTGTTTTAAAATGGCATATGACTTGCAAATAGGAGAAATTGTATTTCGCATATAAATCCAAAATTGAGTTTTTATAAAATATTTTACTCAATAATTGTTTTCAGGATTTTCGTTATTGCTCCTTATGGGTGATAATAAAAAACTTAAATATTTTCTAGTTGTAAAAATATTGTCTTGCATTATCCAATGAATTTAAAATTATACTTTTGACTTTGCAAGGGTATTGCTAAAATCTAATATTCCGAAAAACTAAGTTTAATTATTTGAGAAGCATTTTCTAAATAATCATCCAAATAACTTCTTAATACATCTATCCTTTCTTTTATATTAATAAATTCACCTTCCTCATGAATTTCGAAAATTTGATTATTAATTTGAATATTAAACTTATTACCATATGTACTATATGGTAATTTTTGAATACCCGGGTTCATTAATCGCTTTCTATCCCAAGGTTGCAATGAATCACAGAGTATTGCAAAATATGGAAATGGTGAGTTTTTAATAGTTGTTTTATGAAAACCTTTAAAATTTTTAGGATAAATATTGTGAACCAAAATTGAGTATTGTGCTTCTTTTATTATTTTATTAATTAAATGATCAATATGAGATTTTGAAATATGATTTGTTTCTGTTAATCCTAATTTTAATAGTTTCATTGAATTAATAATTTCTTCAGTTTCTTCAATTTCTAATCCTTCAATAGAACTATTTACTTCTTTGTAAATATTAAGGTTATTGATTGCAATTATTGAAGACATAATACCATGATCGTTATATTTCTGCCATTTATTTGTTTTGGCAAACTCAGGAATATATTTTATAAAAGCATTCCAATCATTTTGATGCAAATTGCTTTTCAAATTTTTAAACACCATTGTTTCCTTTAAACCATTAAATAAAAGTCCTTCAGAAATATTATTTGATAATTGAATTTTCGAATCAATTTGAATTGATGAATTAATTTTTTTTCTACAAACACGCCATGTTTCAGATATTATTTTTTTAAGGTTAATTTCAGTGACAACTTCATTGCTAATTTGCTCAGCTAAAATATCTGCAATTTTTTTATTAGTTGAGCCTATGCTATTTAAAACACCTAATATTAAATTATTGATATCCTGAGCTCCATTTATTGGATTAGTTTTTTTAGTTAAAAGTTCATCAAGTTTATTTGTGAATAGTTTTGATAGTTGTTCTGGCAATTTTTTATGAACATTCTTTAGTATTGGAATAATAATTTTTTGGTCTCTTTCTAAAGAAGTCAAATTATCAGGATCATCCGCAGTGAGTTCCAAGGTATGGAATAACGAATAATATAATTGATAAGAATATTCAGAAAAAATAGTATTATTAGATATTAAAGAAAAATTGTGGCTTGCTTCTTTTGTAAAGAATTTTTTCAACTGCGAATAATTTTCTTTAGTCAATATTGGAAAGTTTTTTTCTAGTGCTTTTTCAAAATTCTCCTCAACTTTATCTATATAGTATGTCCATTCATAATTAGCATAAAATGCATTTCCTGCAAAAGCGGCTTCAATTAATTTATTACCTCTAATTTTTTTTGTGCTATTTTTGTAATAATCAGTTAAAAAGACATCGTGTAATAAATCTGAATTAGGGTTTGGAATTAATAAAATAAGAGGTTCTTCTTCATTTTTACGTCTTAAAACAGCTGTTATTTTTTCTTTGCCCAATAATGAAACTACAATATGTAATGAATTGTTACCATGTACTTTTTCTAAAAATACCAATTCAGAATATCCATTTAGTATTTTTAAATCATTTATTACCTCAAACTCAATTTCTTTAAAGTCATTTTCTTCACTTTTTTTGTAGTTTATTAAAAGGCGTAATTTCTGGTTGTTCAAAAAAGAGATAACTCTATCAGAAAAATCATCTGATGAAAACTCAATTATTTGGCCAAAAAGCACCAATTTGGTAAGACTTTTTAAAGCTATATCCTTTATATAATACTCTTTAATATTATTAAATGGTTTTAAATAAACATCTTCACTTGGTTTCTTGGAAAATCTATCAGAATACCCTTCACCATATAAGAATTCTAAAGGATATCCTAAATCATGATTTAAAACAAAGTATTGCCAAATTTTGATAAAATTGAAAACGGAATCCTTTGCTAAGTTTTCTTTTGATATATTAGCATCATTTCTTAATTCCTTTTTTAAGTAATCTAAAATAGCTTTGCTCAAGCTTTCATGATAGAAAAAAACATAAACACCTAATAAATATAAGTTAACTAGATGTACAAAATGGTCTTTTGCAACAAAGTCACTTTTTTTATTATGACCGATATTACTTTCAAATTCTAGTAAATTAAATAATAATTTTGTGGGAGGGGGAAAAGAAGACTCATAGCATAACCGTAATAAAATTCTTTTTGCAATATCCTCTGATTTCTGATAATTAGTTTCATTTAAAAATGCTAACATCTCCATTTTACCTGGAAATATCATATCATTTAATACATGAAAATGATGTCTGATTTCGTTAATTGGTTTTGGGATTTCAAACAATTTTTTTCTGAGAGTCTCCTTAATGTTCAGTGTTTTCATCTCATATATTTTTTAAGTGTTTACATTTGAAAATTACATACCTAATAGCCATCAATGTTTTTTTTGATTTAGTTTTACTATATTTAAACTTCTCTATTAGAGCTTTTTCATCACTAGTTAAGGAAGAGAATAAACCAATTGAATCATATCTTTCTAATTTTCTTTTATTTATTTTAACAAAAAATAAACTATAAATAATACTTGCTGTAATTTCTAGACATCTAATCTGTATTTTTTTTTCAACTTCTGAGGTATGAAAACCTTTTTTCTTATGGACTCGTTTTAAATTATTGTAAGCAGAATTATAATATTCTTTTCTTTTCAATTCATTTTGAGAAATTAACCATTTATAATTTATTTTTGAACTAATATTATAAATATCAGATACTACAATGTTAAAAATCATTGCTACCTCTGGATTCGCTTTTGATAAATTTATCTTATCAAAAAAGTTTAAATCACATTCATTGTATTTATCATAATATTCTTGAAGTAAATTTTGATAAGTTGCTTCTGTTAATAATTTCACGTTTGGTAATGGCATATTAACTGAATTTTTATCTATTAGCATTTTAAATGCCAATGAAGTATAGCCAGTTATATTAGTTTTGAATTGCAAATTAGAACTTAAATTTCTACTCATTTAATAATTTATTTGTTATTACACCTACTCTTTACAGGATTTTCGGTTTTACTCCTTATTTTCTATTTAACAAACTCAATGTGGTATACAAACTTTAAATACAGAAAAAAGAATACCAATGAGATAACAAGTATTATGAGTCCAATAACAGCTGTATTGATTTTAACACCGTCTTTGCCCACTTCTAGGCTAGCACTGGTATCAGTTCCTTTGTCAATTGTTTCTCTGTTTTGATCTATGCTATGTTTTATTATGTATTCATTCAGCATAAATTGCTTGTATGAGAGAATTAAACCCAAGGAAACAATCACTACCACCAATATAAATATCAGTATGCTGCTGTAAAATTGTAATTTAAAAGAGCGCTTTTCATGTTCAACATTAAAAACATATTGATTGGTATAACTATTAAGTAAAAGTGAATCATAATAAGGAACACCAGTAAATTTGATATTGTCAACATCGTCTGATTTCTTTGGGTTAGCACATATTTGAAGGCTATCTGAAAAATTATCAAATTGATTCTGCAAATCCTTTAATTTATTATCAGTCTGACCTTGCACCTCTTTTAAAAATAGAAGTGGAGAAAGGACAAAAACACACAATAATAAAAGTAGTGAACTAGTTTTCTTATTTTTTAGCATTGTATAGTTGTTTTAAATAGATGATAAATTGTTCTCGTATTGTAATAAGTTTTTCTAGTTCCTTACTAGGTACTTTTTCTTTTTCAATCTGCGTATAAAGTGCATATACATCGAAATCAAAAGCTCTGTCGCTGCTTATATCTTTAATAAATTTCAAATACAATTCCGCCATTGATTTTTGTTCAATAGTTGATTTAGGAGGTACTATCAAATGGGGAAATGATACTCTTTTGACTTGCATTTGAACTACTTCCTCATAAAATGTATCTCTGAGTATAATACTGCCATTCAATACCGACCCATATATTTTGGGGTAAAGCTTTCTAAAAGATATCGAATCAATGTTAAATAGATTTTTACACTCTGGACAAGGTCCATTTTGGTAGAAATTAATTACTATTTGCTTGTGAGTTGAATTGATGTGATAAATATTAACGAGAGGGTTTGAATTGTTT
>CANHJJ010000040.1 GCA_947460565.1 Bacteroidota bacterium | reverse complement strand
CTGTTGCCTTTGATATGGGGAATAAAAAAATAATTATTACTGAAAAGGGTAAAAACAATAAAGATGAGAAGGATGGAAAAACTTCAAATAATAGTAAAAAGTACAAAGAAATGAAGGATGTATGGAGTGGTTTAGAAATGGGTTTTGATAACTTAATTACACCCTCTGGTAAGTATTCATTCGAATACCCAAATGAGTATTTGAATACACGCTTTGGAAGTTCTTATCATATAGGCTTGAATCTGTTTGAACCTGATTGGAAAATCATTGAAGGCCATTTGTCAATAGCAAGCGGATTGGGAATAGAATGGCAATCACTTAAATTTGAAGGCAACAAGGTATTAGCTCCTAAAATTCTTAACGGTGTGGCTTACGATACAAATACTTATATGCTAACATACAATAGATTGAATCTTACAAGTTTTACATTGCCTATTTTGGTTAAACTAATTTCTAATCCTAGTAAATCCGGAAAAAGATTTCATATTGCTGCAGGTGCTATTCTTAACTATACCCCGTGGGCAACTGTCAAAATGGAAACAACTGCCAATGGATATAGCGATAAACGTGAGTTTGATTATGATAATAATATAAACCCATTAAGGGTTTCGGCCACTGTTAGAATAGGTTATGGTTGGTTGAGGTTATTTGCCAATTATGGATTAACCCCTGTGTTTAATAGCGCTGCAATGCCAGATACAAGAACCGCTAGTGTTGGTATTACTGTTATACCTTTCTAAGATTTGCGAAGGTGTTTACAAAATACCTATCTTGCGAACAAATGAAAAGTACACGATTTTTAATAATATTTATCTTATTTATTAATATGCAATTATCAGCTCAGGTTTTTACCCGAGCTGATTTTGCTTATGCCAATCAATGGTATACTTATCAAACGGATACAACTCCTTCTTCGAAAATTAAATTTAGATTCACAGGGCCTAGCAATATATGGAATTTTACAACAGGACTAAAAAATCAGCGAATAGATTCTATTTTATTTGAAGATACAATTAATTATTCCAACAAACCTTTAGGCTGCAATCTTGTGCAAGTTTCTAATGAAGCCATCAATTATATAAAAGTAGATGCAAGTGGGGTGCAGGCTTTCTTAGATTTGGGAGATTTTACTGATACCATTTCGACTATAAAAAATCTTATCAAACAATACCCATTTCCATTGAGCTACTTATCTGAATTTAAAGATTCTTTGAGTGCATCAACCATTCAAAGTGTTTCTGAATTAGGCCTTGACAATCCATTATATGATAGTTTGAAAACGGATATAAAAGTCTTCTTTCATAGCTTTGTTGATGCGAGTGGTCAGCTATTAACACCAAAAGGGACATATGAGCAAACCCTCAGGGTGAGAAACACTCAGCAACCCGTTTATTTGTTTTTTGGTAGGAATAAAACAAGCGGAATTTATGAACCTTTAAATATTCCAATTCCAGGTGGAAATAACCTAGTAAATACCGATACCACCTATACTTGGTGGGTTTTTAAAAAGGGTTACTATGTGGCACAAGCCATAGTTAACAAAGAACTCTTAAGCTTATCATATCTTGTAAATTCATCGCAAGGTGCTGCTTCAATTCCAAATATTCAGAGCAGCCATATAAATGTGTTTCCCAATCCAAGCGGTGGACTCTTAGTTATTGATCAAGGAAACTATTTATTTGAGAAATATTCTATAATAAATTCATTAGGTCAAAAAGTCCAAGAAGCTAGTTTTAGTTCAATAGTGGATGTTAGCAATTTGCCAGATGGACTATACTTTCTAAGTTTAAATACCCATAATGAGGGGTCCTTTACCAAAGCCTTTGTTCGGAGTCACTAAATTGCTTTCTTTGCCAAAATGCCCTTTTCGAAAATAAATATTAGTTTTTATCCACTTTCTGAGCAAAATAGCAAAGCCGTTTTTTCTGTTATTATTCCTAGCTGGAATAATTTAGAAATGCTGAAATGCTGTATTCAATCGGTAAGGGAAAACTCATATTTTCCTCATCAAATCATAGTGCATGTAAACGAAGGCGTAGATGGAACCATTGATTGGATAAAAGGACAGAAATTAGATTATACCTATTCAATAAATAATGCCGGTGTTTGCTACGCGGTTAATGCTATGGCAGCATTGGCTAAAACTAATTATATTGTTTTTTTAAATGACGATATGTATGTGTGTAAGCATTGGGATAAGCCACTCCATGATTGTATCAATTCTTTACCGGATAATAATTTTTACTTATCTGGAACTATGATAGAGCCTGTAGCATCCTCTAATAGATGCGCCATAGCTCCGCATGATTTTGGCCGCACTCCTGCTGAGTTTGATAAAATAGGTTTGGATGCCTTTGCCGCTTCAACCAACAAGAAAGATTGGTTTGGTGCTTCTTGGCCACCCTCAGTGGTGCACAAAGGCATGTGGCAAAAAGTAGGAGGGTATAGTGTGGAATTTAGCCCGGGTATGTATTCTGATCCAGATTTTGCCATGAAATTGTGGCAAGCTGGCGTTAGACATTATCAAGGGATTGGCAGTAGTTTGGTGTATCATTTTCAATCACGTTCAACAGGTAGGGTTGCTAAAAATGATGGAAGGAAACAATTTGCAAAAAAATGGGGTATTCCCTCTTCCTATTTTTATAAAAGTGTGCTGCGATTAGGTGCTGCGTTTAATCCTACGGCACCTTTATTGTTTAAGAAAAATTTAGCCTACCTATTTGCTAAATTTAGGGCTTTTTATATTTCAATTTCCTGATGGAGAAGTTAAGTGTTGTTGTCATTACTTTTAACGAAGAATCAAATATCGAAAGGTGTTTGAATTCAGTAAAGAATATTGCTGATGATATTGTTATAATAGATTCGTATTCAAATGACAGAACCAAAGAGCTATCCGAAAAATTGGGGGCTAGGGTTATTCTTCAAAAATTTTTAGGACATATAGAGCAAAAGAATTTTGCCATTACTCAAGCAAAATACCCTTTTATATTATCACTTGATGCTGATGAAGCCATAGATGAAAAACTAGAAAAGGAAATAATTAAGATTAAACAAAATCGTATCTCTGATGGGTATACCATCAACAGGTATAATAACTATATTGGTAAATGGATTGACCATGGAGCATGGAAAAGCGATGTGAAATTGCGTTTGTGGGATTCAAGAAATGGCAAATGGGGAGGATTAAACCCTCATGATGTTTTTGAAATGAAGGATGGTGTCAGCATAACTAAGATTAAAGGCAATATTTTACATTGGTCCTATAAATCGGTGCAAGAGCATCAAAGTAAAATTGAATACTTTTCAGATATTGCTGCTAAGGCTTATAAAAAGAAAGGAAAAAAGTCTTCTTGGTTTAAAATTTTATTCAGCCCCTGCTATCGATTTGTTAGGGATTATTTATTTAAACTTGGATTTTTAGATGGTAAATACGGCTTTATCATAGCCAAACTTACAGCCTATGAAGTTTATGTGAAATACAAGAAGTTGAAAGAAATGAAATAATCCACCTATATAGCATCACTGCTATTAAGGTGGACTAAATAGTTACTATGCTGTCGGGAATTACTTCCTGACATTTTTCTGTGTTGTCAGGAATTGCTTCCCGACATTTATAGATCATAACTATGATCAGGCGGAAACACCCGACATCACGAAAAGATAACTTAAAGTTTAACCCCCATTTCATCAATCAGATAATCCGCTTTTGCTACCTTTTGAATCACCCATAAAACATAACGGATATCACAACCTACAGAACGGCTATAACTCTCATTCCATGCGTAATCGTTAATAGTAGCAGTATAAGCTCTATCAAAGTTTACTCCAATTAATTCACCATAAGCATTCATAACTGGACTTCCGCTATTACCTCCCGTTGTGTCAAGGTTGTACAAAAAGTTGATTGGCAAATCTCCTAAATCAGGGTGCATCAAACTACCATAATCTCTGCTCGCATATAAATCTTTTACAATTTGAAGCAATTCGTAATCAATGCCATCTTCTTTTTCAATTACACCTTTTAAGGTAGTGAAAGGTTGGTTGTAATCAGCATCGTTAGGATAATAACCTTTTACAGTACCGTATGTGAAACGCAAGGTAGCATTGGCATCAGGGATAAATTGTTTTTGTTTGTATAAAGATTTTGCATCTACATATTTGGCCATTAATTGGTTTAACTCACCTTCACGTTTGCGGTCTTCTTCGTCATGTAAATTTAGCTCAATGTTCAGTTCTGATGCGAACTTAATTAGGTCGTCATTTACTTTAAATAATTTATCTAAATCGGTATTTACCAAGTTGGTTATGTAGGAAGCATCTTTCAATTTCGACTTAGCATACATCTTTGCAATTTTAGCTTTCAGAGCGTTTTCATCCTTGCATTTTGCTTTATAATTACTTACGGCCTTTATTTCATTATTTGCATTGAAATTTGATGCATCTATCATCATTTTTTCAAGTGCTGCAGTTTCAAAAGTTTCATCAAATTTTGCAGTTTGTGCATACACTGCATTTTTAATTCTCTGCCATTGCTTGTCTTTAAAATTGGCCCTTTCGGCATCTGTATTAAGTTTGTTGTAAATATTTCTGTAGTTATCAATCGTTGCTGCAATATTTAAAACTGGGGCAACCGAATAGATTTGATCATACCATAAATTTCGTGGTGCATAATTAATAATATCGTCATACACTACATTGATCCTATGCACTACACCACCATATTGTGCTTTTAGTTTTTCATCCTTTTCAATAAAAGCATCTAAAGATTTTTCGTCTTCGAATTTTTGTGCTGTCAACTTACTTCTTCTAAATCCTTGCAATTTGCCCTTGTAGTTTTTGGTTACATTGGCCAATGATTTTATTTTAGATGAGTATTTTATTTCCATGCTGCGATTGCCTTTGCTCAGTTCTTCCATTTTTTCAATTTGCCAATCGTACAAATCACTAATGTATTTCAACATGTATTGCTCATGGTATTTATAGAAGGAAGCTGGTTGATGTCTAAAGGTTCTTCCTGGGTAACCCAAGATAAATACAAAGTCATTTTCTTTAACACCTTTTGGATTTACTTTCAAATGTTTGATAGGCTTGTAGGCAACATTGTTCACTGCATAGTCTGATGCATTTCCATCAGGTGCAACGTAGGCCCTAAGTATAGCAAAATCGCCTGAATGACGCGGCCATACCCAATTGTCTTTTTCGCCACCATATTCACCAATGCTTCTTGCTGGAACATATACCAGACGAACGTCTTTAAGCAATTTATATCTAAACAAAACATAGGTTCTGCCTGTAAACATTTCAGATATTTCGCATTGCAGGTCTTTATTGGCTTTGTTTTCACTATCAGTTATTGCTCTGATATTTCGTGATATAATGCCTAGTCTATCCAATGGGTCGCTTGTGGCTTGTGTTCCTTGAAGCACTTTGCCCGAAACATCTTCGTAGCTAGCAGTAATTTTGCAAACTAGTCCTTTGGCCGAGGCTTCTTCACTTCTGTTTTTTGCTAAAAATCCATTATTTATATAGTCATGGGCGGTATCGCTAATAGCAGCCACATAACTAAAAGCGCAGTGGTGATTGGTAATTATCAATCCATCTTCTGAAATAAATGAACCCGTGCATCCTCCCACTCTTACAATCGCATCAATCAAACTAATGCCATTGGGGTTGTATAAATCAACGGGCTGTATTTTAAGACCCACTTTTTGTAGGTCCACATTTTTTAGTTCAGATAAAGGAAACATCCCCTCGTCAGTTTTATTGTTTAAGAATAATAAGCTGATAAACAGGGCAACAAGAGTACTTATTGATTTTTTCATATTGGGCGAATATATGTTAGGGGGCTTATAAGTACAAATCTGAGCAAGGATTGTTTATTGGATGTCTTTGCTTGATGTTTCACCCTCTCTTGTTATCCAAATTGTTCATCCATTTTATTTAGCTTGTCCCGTTAATTACATATATTTTTTGTTAACAATAATTTGTAAGTTTGGCTATAAGGAAGGAGTGTAAGCTATAACAAGCATAGGGTAAATTTTGTTGGTGTAAGACCTTTAAGAAATTAACGGAAAAGAAAACGGATTCAAATCTTTTTTTATCTGTTACTCTACAGGCGCTGGGCTAACATGTCGAGTAGCAGGTGGTTTAGGGTCCTGGGGTTAAATGTGGTTGGTGGCAAGATCATGAAAACAGCCAGAGGCTAATCAATAAGTTCACTAGCGGGACGCTAGCGACTGCGGAGGTGGGGTAGTTTGTGGAAAGGGGTTAAATGTTGTTTTTGGAAACTTATAAGAATAGATGAGTTGCAAACTCATTTTTCATTTATTTATTCAGAGTCAGACACGCTATAACACAGCACACAAGACTCCGAACAGTGGTGGGTATAGCATGCATATTTCTTTTAAACTAAAATGCTCGAATTGGTCTTACAAGGTTTGCATTTGTCTTAATGGTGCTGAATGTAACCCCAGCCTTAAAATTAAATGTCCATGCAGTACTATTATTTTCTTCATTACTGCTATAATAACGAACAGGCTGTAATTCACTTGCTCCTGGCAAACGTTTCAAAGTCATTACTACTGTGTAATAATTATTCCAAAGCATGAATAATTCTTGCATAGTTGGTAAATACCAATCGCTTTGACCGTTACTTACTAAATTTAAGCACATAGCTGCAGCGCTGTTGCTATGACCTGCTTGGGCTATAATAGAATTACTATTACTTAAACCATCCCAATTGCTTTGGGCTGCTGTGCCAATTAATGTCGTTACATTACTCCAAGGTTGACTTGCACTTAAATCAGTTTTGTTTACAATTAAACCATGTTCAACACCTGATGAATCTTTCCATAAATGAAAAATTATACCACCGCCAAACTCCTCTCCAATGTAATGTGTAAAGAATCTTACACCTATTATATTCCCTGCACTTTTAGCATACAATGCGTATGGCACACTCATCATTTGTTGTGTTCCAATAACCGAATAATTATTTCCCAAAGCAGATGTATCTAATTCAACTTTTAAAAACTTGGCGTTGCTTCCCCAATTCAAAGCACCAAAATTACCGGAAATGGCAATACCGCTACCAATATTTAAATTGAAAATACCTAGTGAATTGGTAGTTGTATTGTGAGTTTCTGTGTATAAATTAGTTCCAGTTGCACTAGAATCTAAGATACAAAATTTAACCATTATACTCTTGTTTATTAATGATTGGCCATTGGCATACATGGCTGCAGCTTGGTATGGTATAGCCTGAGGTACTTGACCTCTGGTATTATTTAAACAAATAAGAATAGGTAATAAAATAAGTAGTCTATTCATTTTTTATAGATTTAAAAGTTTATGTTTCAAAAGTATGAACTATGGATCGAAATTTGGTAACCAATACAAATTTAATCGAATAGTATTTCATACAAAATTAAAGACTTTTAAAATACATTAAGACATTATTATATCCGAAAGTTTAAAATCACTATCAGAAATTAAACCCATAATGCTTGTGCGAGCCGAATGTCATTAAGTATTCGTGATGTCGAGAATTGCTTACCGACAGTATTGAACTATTAAATTAGTTGGGTGATAACAACCGACTTTACTAATTAATAAGTTCACTAGCGGGCGCTAGCGGCTGCGGGTAAATACTTTTTTATCAGAAATAGTCCTTATTTGCCATAATGAGTGTAATATTACAGCAAAATCTTACATCAAATTATGAAAAGAATATTACTAATATGTGCCCTTATCAGCAACATGGCATGGGCTCAAACAAAATCATGCTGTCAAATGACGGTTACAGACCAAAATACTACCTTAGCCATGAATGATAATTTTGCCCAAACGCATTTGGTTCCTGCACCTTACGAAAACCCAAAACACCTAGGTGAAATGATTTCTTTTGATGCAGATGGTGGGGAGGCTAATGCTTATTTGGTTAAATCGAATGGTAATTCAAATAATGTGCTTATTATTTTTCACGAGTGGTGGGGTTTAAATAATTACATTAAACAAGAAGCCGATGAATATTCTAAAAATTTAGAAAATACCGATGTTTATGCAATCGATTTATATGATGGAAAAGTGGCTACTGATGTTCCAACAGCTCAAAAATTTATGAGTGGATTAAAGCAAGAAAGAGCCTCTGCGATAATTCAAGGTCTTATTGCTAAGGTAGGATCTGAAAAAAGAATAGCCACATTAGGTTGGTGTTTAGGGGGCGCATGGAGTCTCCAAGCCGCCTTGTTGGCAGAAAAACAGAGTGTAGCTTGTGTTATGTATTATGGCATGCCTGAAGCTGATCTTGATCGATTGAAAAAAATAAATTGTGAGGTGTTAGGGATTTTTGCATTAGAAGATAAGTTTATCAACCCAGAAATAGTTAAGGCTTTTCAGGCAAACATGGAAAAATTAGGAAAAAAATTAACGGTTTATAACTATAAAGCAGATCATGCTTTTGCTAATCCAAGTAACCCTAAATTTAATAAAGATTTCACCTTCGAGGCGAAGAAACAGTCGTTAAATTTTTTGAAATTAAGGTTGAAATAATGAATTGGATTAATATTACCGATCTCACAGAACTAGATAGGATAAAAAGTGAATCGTTTAAGCATAATGTTCTGCTATTTAAACACAGCACAAGCTGCAGTATTAGTCTAACAGCGCTAAATAGGTTAGAAAGAAATTGGAAAGATGAGGACTCTGAAAAGCTTAGTCCTTTTTATTTGGATTTGCTAAATCATAGGCACGTTTCAAACGCCATAGCTGAAATCTATGGTATTGAACACCAATCACCGCAGGTGCTTGTGATAAAAGACGGCAAATGTATTTATACCGAAACGCATTATGGTATTTCATATGAAGATTTGATGGCTTTATAAATTTTTTCTAGCATATTACTATTACATTAAAGGGATTTTAATCCCTTTTTTAGTTTAATTTAGGTGAGTGAATACATCTTTGACCACAATAAATTCAAAAACGCAAAATCATCTAATATTTCAACGTTTGAGATGCTTATGAAATTGTTGTTAAAGATTTACAAAAAGCTACTTTCTAGCTTTTTTAATATCACTTTAAATGAAAAAAAAAGATCTTTATTTTGACGAGCACAAAACCCTGCATGAATTAAAACATTTCTTGCCTGCTCAAGCACCGCTTAAGGATTTTATTCATCATAATACATTGCATGCATTTCAGAATCATAAGTTTTATGATGCCTTGCAGCAAGCCTCAACCATCTTTGGATATAAAACTAGCCTATCCTTAAACGATTATAGGAACTTGCATAAATTTGGTCGTATTAATGACCAGGTTTTAGAAAAGGTAATCGCAGATAGAAAAGGTAAAGCTGAATTAGCAATTTGGTTGGATAAGTTAATCAAGCATCATTATGAGTATGAAATTGATGCACGCGTAGGGAAATTAAAACAGCATTGGAAGAATAAGTACAAATTAGACATGGATGCTTTGGTGCATCCCATTTTGTTTCGAATTACTTGCAGTTATTTGGACCAAGGAATTGCTATTTGGAATTTTCCTATTGAGCATAGGGGATTTCTATCATCTATTAAAGAACTTGAAAAACTTAGTTATTCAAGCCTATTTCAATCTGAGAGGGTTAAGAAACTATTACTACACACTTCTTGCAGTATTTCTAGTTTGTTAGATATATTGATTGGTGATAGTAGTTTATATGAACAGTATCTCTTCGACACTCAGTTTGGACATCAAGGTTGGTCAGGGATGGTAGCAGTAGTGGAGGATAACCCACAAACTTTACTCGATCATAAGAAAATCACCCTACACGACTTTATTGTTTTTGAATTACTGTTACAAATTAATGCTTTGGATTCCCTGTCAAGTTGGGAACCATTGGCAAAAACAATCAAGCAAATTCCAGTTCCTATTTTTGATGAGGTTGTAAATACCGAATTGCATGAGGTCATTACCTTGTGGCAAGATGCTTTTGAATGGTCGTATTACGATCAAGTTTTAGCTGGATTGTCTGCTCAATTCTCTATTGAACTTGAAACACCAATGGAGAAACCAAATTTTCAGGCATTGTTTTGTATCGATGATAGAGAATGTTCCATCAGACGTTATGTTGAAAAGTATGATCCAAGTTGTCTCACATTTGGCACGCCCGGCTTTTTTGGTGTAGAGTTTTTCTACCAGCCTAAAAATGGAAAGTTTCATACCAAACTTTGTCCTGCTCCAATAACACCTAAATATCTTATTAGAGAAATTAATACTAGGGGTTTAAATGAATCGGATGCTAATTTTTCTAAACACAGTCACTCGCTTTTCAGAGGCTGGATTATTACCCAAACTTTAGGTTTTTGGTCTGCATTTAAACTGGCTTTAAATATTTTTAAACCCACTACTACACCGGCTTCAACATCATCTTTTAAACATATGGATAAGTTCTCAGAACTTACCATTGAGAATAAAAATATCAACCAAAAAATAGATGGACTTCAAGTTGGATTTACAATTGATGAAATGGCAGATAGGGTAGAGGCTTTACTTAAAAGCATTGGGTTGGTTGATAATTATGCATCTATTGTTTACCTAGTATCTCATGGAGCAAGCAGTGTAAACAATACACATTATGCAGGCTATGATTGTGGTGCTTGTTCAGGCAGACCAGGCTCTGTGAATGCAAGGGTAGCCTCATATATGGCTAATCATCCAAAGGTGCGAGAGATACTTAAGGGAAGAGGTTTGGATATACCTGAAAATACGAAATTCGTGGGTGCATTGCACGATACCACCCGTGATGAGATGGAGTTTTATGATGAAGATAAATTGAGTGAGGCTATCAAAGCTTTACACCATCAAAATAAAATAACATTTAACAAAGCCCTTGATGATAATGCAAAAGAACGTTCGCGTAGGTTTATATTGATTGATTCAAAACAGAATGCATCTAAAGTGCATGATCAAGTAAAATTAAGATCTGTTTCTTTGTTTGAGCCAAGACCCGAATTAAATCATGCCACAAATGCCTTGTGCATTATAGGTAGGAGAGAAATGAGTAAACATGTTTTTTTAGATAGGCGCTCATTCATGAACTCATATAATTATAAAATCGATTTAGATGGTAAATTATTAAGTAATATGATTAAACCTATTGGCCCGGT
>CANHJJ010000039.1 GCA_947460565.1 Bacteroidota bacterium | reverse complement strand
GGTTGTTTGCTCTTGGCTGAGAAATATTACTTATCAAGACAAACCTATACATATTATGTAAATGGATTTCCGCAAACCAATAGCCGAACTGTATATAATTATGATGATGTGCAAATGATGTCTTTTAATGCGGATGGTAGCCTTCAGTTTAACAATACCATTGCCAAGTCGCAAAGTTCAATTAGTGATGGGGGTTATTATTCTTCCATTGTGCCAATAATTTCACCAGAAAACCTTTATGTTGTTTATAATAATGATGTTAATACAGAGGGGGATATGATGTTAAGTTATGCTAATAATAAGGGACTTATGGAAAACAAAATATTGGTAAAAGCAATTAATGCCAGTGCTTTAATTATCCCCTCTGAAACCAAGCAGGTGAGTTCAAATAGTATCTTGGCTTGCAGTTTACGCGATAAGAGATTTACTTTGATGCGAATTACTTTTTAATAGCAGACCTTGTTAAACATTTTTCGTTCAAATAATATTTTTTCAATTGTAGCGCTTTTTCTCGTTACCATAGGGATTCGTTTGTTTCCTTATTTTAGTTTTCAACCAATTGAACTTAGTATTAATGCCCCACTTGCTCAGTTTTTTTTCAATTATTGGAAACTATTGGGACCCACATCAAATACTGATTTTGTTGTAGCTACATTGGTTATATATCTTCAGTCTTTGCAAATTAATTATATTACTACCCAACATAGTGTATTGCATAAAGACTCAATGCTACCAGCTTTAATGTATGTGACGCTTAATAGCATATACCCAGAGCAAATGGTGCTTTCGCCACAAATGCTAGCGAACACTTTTTTGCTATTAATCCTTCAACGTTTATTTTATTTATACGAATCTAGTAAACCGCTTTATCTAGTATTGGATGCGGGCATGTATTTGGGTTTGGCTATTTTGTTTAATTACGATATAATTAACTATTTGCCCTTTATTTTAATATCTGTTGTGGCTATGACCTCTTTTAATATTAAGTATTTGATGGTTGCCCTCATTGGCATCATTGTACCCATTTATTTTACAACCTCTTTTTTTTACCTAAGTAACCACTTAAATGATTTTATGGCATTTGTTGAGCTTAGTTTTACCAAAACGTACTTTATTAAAATAGCCATTGATCCGATCACCGCCATTCCTTGGTTTGTGATGTTGGGATTACTTTTATATACAGCATTCGTTATTCAATCAAACTTTTATAAGAATAATGTGAAAACGCGCAGGGTATTATTGACCCTAGGCTTATTGTTGTTGTTTTCATTATTAATTGTCCCACTAGAGGATAAAAATTTTATTTTCAATCTCATTTATTTAAGCACACCAACAAGCATGTTGGTTGCCTATTTCTTCTTAAGCAGTAAAAGGTTTTACTTAAAAGAAATATTTTATTTGTTTTTTGTAGCCTCTTGTTTTTACTTTCAACTCAACCGCTAGCCTATGTTTTTTATTTTATCTAAGATTCTTTATGCCATTGTGGCTCCAGCTAGTTTAATTACATTGTGTTTTTTGTTTTATTTTTTTCTAAAGAAAAAGTATTTATTATACTCAGGAGTTGGACTATTTCTTTTTTTTACAAACCCTTTTATTGGCCTTAATTTTTTTAAAATGTGGGAGATAGATGCTACTGAAGTAGGGTCGGGAGAGCATTATGATGGCTTGATAATTTTGGGAGGCTTTGTTTCGACTATTGCAGTAAATAATCAAAACCAAAGAACGGTTTATGCAGATGGCAATGACAGAATGATTCAGGCCATTTCTTTATTTAAAAAAGGCGTGTCGGATAAAATTATTTATACCGCAGGTACTGATAGTATCTTTAATTTACATACAGCTGAAGCCCTACTTGCCAAAGAGTTTATGTTGCAAATAGGCATACCTGATTCGGCCATTATAACCGAGTCGAGATCCATAAACACATTCGAGAATGCTTTGTTCACCAAACAAATTTTGGAGAGTAGAGATAAGTCTTGGCAACAAAAAAGGTATTTGCTTGTGACTTCTGCGTTTCATATGCGTAGGTCTATGGCGTGTTTCAAAAAACAAGGCTTCAACGTAACACCGTATTCAACAAACTTCAGAGCTTTGATTGAGAATTATACTGTTTTCAACACCATTATACCAAGTTATGGTGCTTTGCAAAACTGGACATATTTAATTAAAGAATGGATTGGTATGTTGGTATATAAAGCAAAAGGCTATATTTAACTTATTTGAACAGTGAACTTAAATCAATACCAAATAGGGTTTTAAGTCCAATAAGTATCACCACCCATAAGGAAAATGAACCCAGCATAATAATCTTTATACGCCATTTGTTTTTCTCAATGGATGCTGCTAGAATGGTGCCTATTGGAATCGATATAATTGGCGATAATAAGGCTATGCCGTATACCTCATATTTGCGTATGATTTTAACAAGTAATCGAGATGATGTTTTGAATTTGAATGGCTTTGGGTTGCTGGGGAAATATTTGTTTTTTAGCTTTAATATAAACTGCCACAAGTAAAGGTAGAAAACAACCCCAATCATACCCCCACCCACAGTGCACACAAAGGTAAAGAATGTACTAAAGCCATATCCTAAAGCCAATAGAAATCCACCAAGAAATTTGATGGCACTAACTGCTACCACCCAACATATTTTAACCACCCAGTCGCCCATCTATTTTTTTGCTATAATCGCATTTCTAACGTTTCCATGTTTTTTTAACAAGTCTTTAGCCGTAATCTCATCCACACCCAATTCTTCGGCAATCATTCTTGTGCCGCGATTAATTAACTTGTTATTGCTTAATTGCATATCAACCATTTTGTTTCCTTTTACTCTACCCAATTTAATCATTAAGGACGTGCTAATCATGTTTAACACCAATTTTTGAGCAGTTCCTGATTTCATGCGAGTACTACCAGTAATAAACTCTGCACCAACTACCACTTCAATAGGATAATCTGCAAATTTGGCTACTTCTGAGCCCTTGTTGCATACTATGCAGCCCGTTCTTATTCCTTTTTCTTGTGCCTTTTTTAGGCCCGCAAAAACATAGGGTGTTGATCCACTTGCGGCTATGCCTATCAAAAAATCTTTTTTATTAATTTTATAGTTGGACAAGTCTTTCCATGCTTGTTTTTCATCATCTTCAGCAAATTCAACAGCCTTTCTAATGGCAGCGTCTCCACCAGCAATAATTCCTATCACAAGACCCTGCTCAACACCAAATGTAGGAGGGCATTCGCTTGCATCTACAATACCAAGTCGACCGCTTGTACCGGCACCAATGTAAAACAATCTGCCGCCTTTGCTCATTTTTTCATGGGCAGCATCTATTAGTTTTTTAATTTTTGGTATTGTTTTTTCAATCGCTTGTGGAACTGTTTTGTCTTCATTATTGATATTATACAATAAGTCTGTTGTGCTCATCTTCTCTAAATGAACATATTTTGAATTTGATTCGGTTGTTTTCGTTGTGCGCGATATTTTTGACATGAGACAATATTTAAATCATTGCATAGGTCGAAATATTAGTGCTTATATTTGACCCAGGTTTTTGGTTCAAATATGACAAATAATAATAACAAATGGCAGCCTTTTATTTATGGTATGCTAATAGCTAGTGGGATTTTAATTGGTATGTGGCTACGACCTTCTGCAGGTGGTAAAATAAGCATTGGTGGAAGTAGTAAGTTTGGTGAAATGTTATCCATTATTAAAGAGGCTTACGTTGATTCGGTGAACATACAAGATTTGGAAAACAAAACGCTCAACGAAATGCTGAGCAATTTAGATCCTCATTCGGCCTATATTCCTGCTGAAGAACTACAAAAAGCTAATGAGCCACTTGAGGGAAATTTTGATGGAATAGGAGTAGAGTTTAATATAGTGAATGATACCATTATGGTGGTTTCAGCCATTAATGGTGGGCCTTCGCAAGAGTTGGGTATTAAGGCGGGGGATAGAATAATAAAGGTAGACACAACACCCGTGGCAGGTGTAAAAATCACAAACGATAAGGTAATAAAATCATTAAGAGGTAAACGAGGAACAGATGTAAATGTTACTATTTTTAGGCCGTATGAAAAGCAAATACTAGACTTTAAAATTACGCGAAACACCATACCCATTTATAGTGTGGATGCCTCATTTATGATTAATGATGAGACGGGATATATTAAAATTAGTCGATTTGCTGCTACTACCCACGATGAGTTTTTAAAAGCATATGCCGAGCTGGAAGCGCAAAACATACAGAATTTAATTCTCGATTTGAGGGGTAATCCCGGTGGCTATTTGAATGCAGCCACCGAATTGGCGGATGAAATATTAGATGGTAAAAAACTTATAGTTTATACACAAGGCAGAAGCAAGCCCAAACAAGAATTTTTTACAGAACATTCTGGTGCATTTGAAACAGGAAAATTGGTGTTACTTATAGATGAAGGTTCCGCATCTGCGAGTGAGATATTAAGTGGCGCTGTTCAAGATTGGGATAGGGGATTGGTTGTTGGCAGAAGAAGCTTTGGCAAGGGTTTGGTTCAGGAACCGTTTGATTTGAGTGATGGGTCTGCCTTGCGCTTGACAGTTTCTAGGTATTATACTCCCTCTGGCCGCTGTATTCAGAAGGATTATAAAACAAACGGGTATGATGAATATGAAAACGATATATATGCCCGTATTGAAAATGGTGAATTAGAAGATGCAAGCAAACAAAAGATCTATGATTCAACAGAGTATCGCACCAAAATTAAAAACCGGATTGTATACGGTGGAGGCGGCATATATCCAGATGTTTTTGTGCCAATTGATACAAGCTACAATACCCGTTTTTTAACAGATGTTTTTGCTAATGGATTGTTAAGCAAATTTGCTTACGATTATTTAGACAAAAACCGGAACTCAATTGCTGCTATTAGCGATTTGGAGGCTTATAATAAGTCATACGAAATAAGTGATGCTGCGTTCAATATGTTTATCGACTTTTGTAAGCAACAAAACAGTAGTTCGCCAAAAGTCTTAGAGATTAACAGATCCAAAAACTTCATTAAACTACAACTTAAGGCCTTAATTGCCCGTCAAATATGGCGCGAAAAGGGATATTATAATGTAGTTAGTAAGCAAGATAATGGGGTTATAAAAGCTATAGAAGCCCTTAGTAAATATAGTCAGCTGATGAATAAAAAGTAGTTAATAAGTAATAGCTTCTTTTATCCTTTTGATAAATATATTCCTATCTATTTCAATTGCCCCCATGCTTAAGAGGTGAGGGTTGCTTACTTGACAATCTATAATTTCGAACCCATCTTCATCTAAAAATGTGCAAAGAAAAATAAGCGCAGCTTTTGATGCATTGCTTACAAGGCTAAACATGCTTTCGCCAAAAAAAACTTTGCCGATAGCCAATCCATATAAACCGCCTACTAATTGTCCATTTTGCCATACCTCAATTGAATGCGCAAAGCCCTCGTTGTGCAAACGCGTATAAGCCCCTATCATATCATTGCCTAACCAAGTGCCAGTGTCTTCACGAAGTTTTCTGCAGTTTTCAATGACATCCTCAAAACAGGTGTTGATGCTAAAATCAAATGTATGGCGATGCAGGATCTGCTTCATTGATTTTGAAACATACACATCTTTAGGAAATAACACGCATCGGGGGTTTGGACTATACCACAAAATAGGTTCATCTTCGCTATACCAGGGAAAAATGCCATTGGTATAAGCGTTTAAAATCATGGGAGAACTTAATATTCCACCAATGGCTAAAAGTCCATTTGGGTCGGCATATTCTATTGGAGGAAACTTGTTTTCTAGCAGGTAAAACACTTTCCAATATTAGTTTTTATTAGGGAAAATGCCACAAAAACTAGAACAAAAAAGGGAGCTGGCGGCTCCCTTATTTTGTGTAATCAATCAAATCCTAAACTTGGATTATATGGCAACAACCAATCTATGCTTAGTTATTGTTAGCGTTCAGGTCTAAATTTAATGCATTTGCAGGCTCTTCAGTCACTAGACCCGACATTAGGTCGGTAAGACTTGGTGCGGGAGCAATTGTTTTCTCTTTTTCTTCTATTTTTTTACCATTGTTTACTGGCTTAGGTTTTGAGAATTCACCCATCCCATGCATATCTAATTTGTTTTCACGAACAAACATACCTAAGGCAATAGCCATTTTAATAGAGTCGATGCTTAATTCAAGTTCCCATTCGTCATTGCTTATCGTTCTGGGGCTTACTTTGAATTCTATTTTTTGATCTAAGCAGTAATCAAAAATGATTTGAATGTTTTTGCGCTTAGCTATAATTACTGGTTTATCGTCTGTTTTACTCATAAAATATATTGCTTTTATCTGGCTGTAAAATTAGACTTTTCGCCTTTGGCTTCCGTTTATAATTCTTAACATAATTGATGACTAAATAACATAGAAATCAACAGTCGAACGAAAAATGTTAGAAAGGTGTGGATAAGCGGGCGGTTGTTAACAGCTCATTATCTCAACAAAGTGAGATTTCCATTGACAGTATTGCTGCTGCCATCGTAACCTGAGTAATAAATGATGTAGTGATAAACGTCAACGGGTGCTGGCAGCCCATTAACAGTGCCATCCCAATAGGCTTTTTTATCGTTGGTTTCAAAAATAAGTTGACCCCATCGGTTAAAAACCTTGATATTCATATCTTTGGTGTATACAGCCGACCATTTAAATTTGTCGTTTATATTGTCTCCATTGGCCGAGAATGCAGATGGGGCGTAAACAATAGGTGCTATTCTGACCTGTACATTATTTGAGCGGCTAACAAATGATGAATTCAGAGAGGTTATGGTGGAAGATTCTATGGCATTAACGAAATAGTTAAACATACCTTCGTCTATGTTTAATTTGCTATCTGCGTATTCGGTTTTTGTAGTATCAATAGAAACGATATTTTGAAATGGTGTTACGGCATCGCTTCGCCAAATCTCGTAACTATTTACTCCTTTTTCCCATGTTTTATAAGGATTCCACCAAACTGTATTAACAAAGTTTTCACTATATCCTTTAAGTAAAATGCTACAAGAAATTTGTCCATAGGGGCTGTAATTATCGCAAGTATCTCGCATAATCACGTAGTAACAGTATGATGTATCATCCACACTTACATTAAAATCTTGATAGGAAGTATCATTGGGCCATTCATATACTTTTAATAATGTATAAGGTGTTTTTTCCTTTGATGTGCGGTAAAGGTAATACTTGGCGAAATCTTTTTCATTGGTTTGCGGCCAACATATTTTTATGCTTTTGTCGTCAGGTGTTACGGTTACAAAGTTTATTTTTTGTACAGCTGGTGCAGCAACCAATTGTTCAAAAGTGCTAAGGGTATCTGAAGGAGGTCCTTGAATGCCACAATAATTAACTGCCCGCATCATGTATGTATAATTTATCGTTTTATTGTTAGGCGTATTTTTGTCAGTATAACTTCTCTGATTTTTATTTGTGATTGAATCAACAAGCACCCAGTTCTTGTAATCAACACCTCGGTATAAATTATACTGTTTAAAATAAGGATTGTTACCCGTGCTATCACCCCAATAAACAATGGTTTGGTTATCTGCTAGAGTTAAGCAAAGCAGGCTGTTTGGGTTTACAATAGGCATGTCGATGATGTTTATATAAACATTCTTCTTTGCACTTCTTGGGCTCGGACAACCATTGTCTTTGAGTGTCAAATAGAATGGAACACGACCCATTCCCCTTAGACTGCAATCTGTTTTCCAACAAAACCTTTTGTTAATGCTCAAATACCCACCTGAAATAGTATCAATATCTGGGTAGCTTGTAATGGTATCGTTTGAAAAAACGGGCGAACTAACTTTAAGATAAATTGAATCTTTTGTATCGGTGCTGTTTATTCTAAAACACATTTCTTTGGGGATTTGAACATCAAAATAGGCAATTTCTTGGTTTGATGCCGAGTCGTTTAGCGTTATCACACTTGGTGGTAAATTGGGGCAATTACCTATTGTAAATTGTAATTCAAGTCTTACCTCACCAATTTTTTTTCCGAACCTAAACTCTTCCACTTTTATGGAAGCAATAAACACACCAATTACGGTGGGGGTAACGGAAATTTGACCGGTATTGGCATCTATTGATAGAGATGGAGCTCCAAGGATGGCATTGGTTGCCGAATAGCCACTTGCCCACTGAACAGGATTATAAGGGCCTGACGCGGGATTCCCGCCATTATTAGGATTGTTAGAATTTAAGTTTCCATTTAAGGGGTCTGCCAAAGAGAATTTCAATTGGTCGTTATCATCGTCTTTGTAGTTTAAGTTGTAGGTAAAATCACCATCGGCACAAAGCAGGGTATTTGGATTATTGGTAAAATATGGAGAAGAATTGGTTATAAATGCCACAGGGGGGAACTCCATATAAAAAACCATGGCAGCCCCTCCAGGATTGACAATATTGGCAATTACATTGTTTCTACAACAGCGCTCCCAACTGATATAGTATCCAGCGGTATTGTTGTAAATTTTTGGGTCAAGGGTAATGGTTTTTTTAAATAGGTAAAATTCTGTGCAGGCTTTGATTGTTTTTGCACAGCTATCTGTGGCGAAAGCCAATACTTTTTTGCTTATAAAGGACAAAGAAACGATTGTTTTTCTGGCGTTCGTTCCCTTATCAAAAATACCCACTGACATGTCTGATTGATCTTGAGCAAAGGCTTGCTGGGTGCCATTCAAGCAATCTCCTAAATAATTCATAGTTAGTTCGTATGAATTGCCTGATAGGCGTTTTAGTGCAAAACCACCCCCAACAATATGTGTAGAGTAGCTTTTCATCGACACAAGGCACACAAACAATATAGAAAAAATTGGCTTCAAGGAGATTCAAAATTATATATTTGGTTGGTAATAGCTAACAAATAATACATTGTAAAAAAAATTTAACCCATTACATGATAAAACATACATTTTTATTTGTCACCCGAAACTTTAAATTAGCTGCAAATTTTAAAAAAGCTAAAAAATGAATTTTCCTGAAAATTTACTTTACACCAAAGACCATGAGTGGATTCGCGTAGAAGGCGATGTTTGCTATATTGGTATTACTGATTTTGCTCAAAAAGAATTGGGCGATATTGTTTATGTAGATATTGCTACCAAAGGCAAAACCGTTAACCAACATGATGTGTTTGGTACGGTTGAAGCTGTAAAAACGGTTTCTGATTTGTTTATGCCTTTAACGGGTGAGGTTTTGGAAGTGAATGCAGGTTTAGATGCTGCGCCAGAAAATGTAAACAACGATGCTTATGGCGAAGGCTGGATGATAAAAGCTACCATTGCTAATAAGGATGAGGTGGCCTCTTTACTAAGTGCTGCTGATTATAAAGGATTGGTTCACTAATTCATTAGATTCATTAGGATTAATTGGGCATTGATAAATTAGCAATGCCCTTTTTTATGCTCCTCTCTCGTCCTGAAATGGGTTGTTACATAAACAACGTATAGGATGGAAATTCCAAGAAGTGCAAACTGAAGAATAATTTTCATGGATTTTTTTTACCACAATACCATGATTTACGGCTATTATTTTTGTGCTTAAGACGAATAAAACTATTTTGCACCCGAAAAAACAAAATTACATGAACCAAATAATACAAAGCATTAAGAAAACCATAGCCAAAAAAGACTTTGACGCTGAAAGCTTAGTAGCACAATTAAAAGAATTAAGAGAGTTTATCAAGACCAACCTTGATGAGCCTGGTTTCGTGCGCATGGTAAGACTAGCCTACGAAAACATTGAAGAAAACGGCACATATACTTTTGAATACACAGAAGGCGAAGACCCAAAAGCCAACCTTGGTTATTTGATAGACTTATTGGCTGATTATAATAACAAATACAACCGCGAAGAATTAATGGAATACCGCAAGATGATGGAAGGTGAAGAGTGGGTAAGTCCAGAAGATGAGTGGAAGGGTGAAGACGAAGACGAATAGAAAGTATCATTTTACACATTCTAAAAGCCGGATTACCGGCTTTTTCTTTTAGAAGCAATCATGTTAAGTCACAAACAATTATTTTTAGCCCATCAGGCACAAACCACGCACTTTCCGCTTATGCTCGAAATAGTAAAAGCAGAGGGAAATTACCTTTATGATGTAGAGGGTAAAAAATACCTCGACCTTATTTCGGGCATCAGTGTAAGTAGTTTAGGACATGGAAACGAAAGGGTGAAGAATGCCATTAAAACCCAAGTTGATGCCTATATGCATCTGATGGTTTATGGCGAATTTGTGCAACATCCGCAGGTATTGCTTACTCAAAAACTTTGTTCTTTATTACCAGCTAGTTTAGATTCTGTTTACCTAGTTAATTCAGGGGCAGAAGCGGTAGATGCAGCTATGAAATTGGCTAAAAGAGTAACAGGTAAATCAGAAATTATTGCTTGCAGAAATGCTTATCACGGTAGCACCCATGCTGCTTTGAGTTTGAATAGTAGCGAGTATTATAAGAATGCCTTCAGGCCTTTGTTACCAGGCATTAACTTTATAGATTACAACAGCATTGCATCCTTATCACAAATTACGCATAGCACAGCCGCTGTAATTGTTGAAGTGGTCCAAGGTGAGGGAGGTTATATAGCGGGAAATACTAACTTTTTAAGTGCCCTTAGGCAAAAGTGTGATGAGTGTTGCGCCCTGTTGATTTTTGATGAGATACAAACGGGTATGGGAAAGACGGGCAAATTGTTTGCTTTTGAACATCATGGAATTGTTCCAGATGTTCTACTGTTGGGTAAGGCATTAGGGGCAGGCATGCCTATTGGAGCTTTTGTTACTTCAAGAAATAAGATGATGCTATTGGCTGACAACCCCATTTTAGGGCACATCACTACCTTTGGCGGACACCCTGTGGTGGCAGCAGCAGCCTTGGCTGGTATTGAAGAGTTGTTGGAAAAAGGGTGGATGGATGAAGTTGAAAAGAAGGAGGCTATTTTTAGACAAAGACTGGTACATCCTAATATTGTTAACGTTAGCGGTAAAGGCTTAATGTTGGGTATTCAATTGCATAGTTTTGAGCAAAATTTGAGTGTTATCCAAGCATGTATACATGAAGGTTTGATAACAGATTGGTTTCTATTTGCCAATAACAAAATACGAATAGCGCCTCCGTTAACCATTACCGAATCCGAAATACATTGGGCCTGTGATGTGATCTTAAGAAACCTATAACCAGGCAACTTGCTTTACCCATTGCACTTCATTACATTTGAAATATAAATTTCAAGCCATGCTAATCGAACAAATAAATAACAAACAAATTACCATTACGGTTTCTTCGTCTGTTGATAGCTTTGGACTACAAAGGCTAATTGATTACATTAAATACCTAGAAGCAACGTCTAATTCAAAGGTAAACCAAAAAGATATTGATACACTTTCT
>CANHJJ010000038.1 GCA_947460565.1 Bacteroidota bacterium | reverse complement strand
TATCCAACAAGTAAATACGGTATTTGATGCCATGAGCAAAAACGTAATATCCATTACAGATAACTATCAAAAATCGTTGCGAAACTCAGACATAAACGTGATAGGAGAAGTAAATGCAAATAATATTGGAACTTACAATTTGATATACACCGCTGCGGATAGCTTTAACAACCAATCAAAACCATACTTTTTAGAAGTGCAAGTAAAAGATTTGGTAGCTCCAAGCATTACACTAAGGGGATCAAATCCGATTAATTTAGAGGTGAATGACGAATTCTCAGATCCAGGATATACCTTAAAAGATAACTATTGGCCATTAAATGCCTTGAGTGTAAAAACAAAAACAAGCTTTGATAATAAACAATTGGGCACAGGCAGCATAGAATACACTGTGACAGATGGATCGGGCAATACCGCTACTATCACTAGAAGTGTGAATGTGGTAAAAAAACGCAAACCAGTGATTACTTTGATAGGATCTCCATTGCTAAGCATTCATCGTTTTGAAAAATATGAAGACCCATTGGTAAACATTCAAGACAACTATTATGCAACAAATGTATTGCAAGCATTGCTGGTAAGAGACTCGGGTAACTTCACTACCCAATTACCAGGCACTTATTTGTTAAATTATTACCTAACAGATCCAAGTGGTAACTCAGCCATAACAGTGAGCCGTCAAGTAGAGGTATTGGATGATTTCACTTCGGTAAAAGAACTAAAATCAGGTGAAATGAAAATGTATCCTGTGCCAACTAGCAACCTATTAACTGTTGAGTTAAATACCAAAGAACATATCCAACAAGTGAGGGTATATGATGTGTTTGGCAAAGAGATACAAAATGTGAAAGTGAACATAGCAGGTAGCAAAGCAGAATTGGATATGGAAGGCAAAGCTGCTGGCATTTACCTCCTAAACATTGAAACCGACTTGAATAATTACGCTAAAAAGTTTAATGTGGTGAAATAAAGTAACTAACTGCTAGACAATAATTTTACAATCATTATTCCGTAAAAATGGGGGTGTAAAGGCCCCCATTTTTATGGAATAAAGGCTATATTCAATTTTTTTTTACTTGACTTATATTAAATAATTTGTACATTCGAGAGCAAATAATTTTAGTATAAAAATTTATCTACATGAAAATAAAACTACAATTCGTTAAAACTTTTATTTTGGTTTTGGCTTTGGTGATTTCTAATTATGTTCAAGCTCAGTATTGTGCTTCTATACCTGTGTTTACAGCCGATGAGGAAATTATGAGTGTTACCTTTAATGGAATTTCTACTCCTGCTGCTTATGCAGGAACAAATGGCTGCAATACTCAAGCACCAGGAGCTACTTCTGCATTAAATCGATATTCTGATTTTACCCCTTTGGGTTCAATGTGGAATTTTAACCTTGGTGCTACTGTGCCTTTCACAATCGTTGAAGATGAATGTGATGGAGCTCTTTATTATACCAATGGAATAGCAGTTTGGATAGACTTTAATCAAAATGGTTCATTCACTGATCCGGGAGAGCAGGTTTATATTGAATCTGCTTTGGCTTCAAGTCCAAGAACTGTCACAAGTTCATTTGTTGTGCCTGCAGGGGCATCCGTAGGTCAAACTAGAATGCGTATTATTGTAGCAGAAAGTAGTGTTGGTGCTGCTTTAACCCCATGCTTGGCTTATAACTATGGTGAAACTGAAGATTGGACCGTTACTATTACTAGTCCAGGCAGCGGATCAAATCTTTATGCCTTTCCTATCCCCAATTTTTATGCACCTGATACTGTTTGGTTAAATAGCCCAGCAACTTTAATAAACACTAGCGTTAACCATACACGTGTTTATTGGAACTTACCTCAAGAACCTAATCTGCAAAACGGATATTTTCGCACTTGTTTTACAAATCCAAGTTCAATTCCAAGTGCAAATCTGCCTAACCAATGTAATATAGATACAGCAAATTACTATGATAATTTCACCTATACCTTTAATCGTCCAGGTAGATGGTTGGTGCGATTGACTGCTATAAATGGTAATAAAAGAGATAGTTTAAGAGATAGTGTTGAGAAATGGATATATGTTGATACACCAAGCAGGAAGCCTCAGGCTAGTTTCATAGCCTTTAAGAAAATTGTAGGTTTGAGCGATTATACCAGCTTGTACGATTTGAGTAGCTATGGACCAACCAATTGGTATTGGTGGTATAATCCACCTTGTAATATGTGTAACCAAACCCTGTTAGGTTATGGGTATAATATTATCTATCAGGATTTTGAAACTAATCCTATTTTTGTAGGACGCGACCCAGGTGTTTATGATATTTGTATGCAGGCAGGAAATATTCGAGGGATAGATACCATTTGTATAAAGAATTATTTAGCAGTCGTCAATTCCTATAATTTATGTAATGCAAATTATGCTGTTTTAAAAGATACAGCTGGCTTGGTATTTGGTATTAATGGGCCAAATCAATCTTATGATAGAACACAAATTACAGGCGCATGTCAAGGTGTATTAATTTCTCCTTGTGCTGATTCATTGTTCATTTATGTAGAAAAAATGAAAATGTATCCAGGGGATAGTATAGACATATATAACGGAACTTCAGCTAGTGCAACCAAATTGGCTAGCTTAGGAGGTGCTTCGTTGAGTGATGTGCCTGTTGCTAGAAGGTTTTTGAGAGCAGGTCGTCAAGTATTTGTTAGATATAGGGTGCAAACTGGAGCCAATCCAACTGTTGATTCAGCAGGATTCTCATTGCGTTGGGCCATAAAGCCAGCAAGCTATGGCAAACCAATAGCTAAATTTAATTTGCCTGATACCCTTTATTCACTTGCACCATTGGTGTACGAGAATAAATCAACAGGGGCATTGTTGCAATACAGTTGGGATACAGATGGAAATGGGACCTTTGGTAACCCTGCACAAACACCCATCGTAGATAGTATTACAGCTCAACCAACACGAACCTTTTTAATAACCACTGCTTCCCTAAGAAAAATATGTTTAGCTGTTTACAATTGTGTAGGTAGTGATACAGTTTGTAAAAATGTAATGTTCTTGCCTATTCAATCTGCACCCATTGCACGCATAGCTGTAAGCAAAAGAGCAGGATTTACAACAGATACTTACCAATTATTTGATAAAAGCTTAAATGGACCAAAACAATGGAGATGGTATGTAACTTTAGGTGGTGTGCCAGGGACTGCTAAAGTTACTTGGGTTACAAGCAATGCAAGTAAAAATCCTACTGTTATATTTGGCCAAGCAAAAAAATACACCATACATCTTTGGGTAATGAATGATAGAGGTACCGATTCAACCATGTATTTGGATTATGTTGATGTTGGTTCTTATGACCAACCTAATGTGTTGAATTCTGGTGATGCTACCAATGGTATAGGTATAAGTAGAGTAACCCTTGTTGGAGGTGGAATTGATACTACTTTTTCAAACGCATATTCACCCAAATCACAATATATAACAGGATTTACTTACCAAGTGGGCCGATTATTTAAAGGCGTAAATTATTCTGTCAATGTTCAAAGACCAAATAACAATGCAGCTGCAGATTTTAAAGCTTGGATAGATTTTGACCGAAATGGCAGTTTTGACGCCAGCGAGCAAGTTTTATCATCATCAAATAATATGAATATAATAGCATCAGGTGCAAGTTTTAATCTTAAACCAGATCAAGTATTAGGAACTATGAGAATGAGGGTAGGAGTTGGTTTAAGTAATGCCACACCTACATTGAATACCTCAGCTTCTTACATGGGTACTTTCAGAGATTTTGATATTGTTTTTGATATAGATACCGTTAAACCAACAATTGCATTGAAAGGTTTAAGCAGAATTGAAACAGAAATTAATCAAACCTATGTTGACCCAGGTGTAACTGCTATTGATAACCTTGAAGGTGATATTAGTTCAAGATATGAAATGATAGGTAGTATCGATAATACCAAAACTGGTCCAAATTATTTAGGCTACATAGTTAAGGACTTATATGGCAATGTGAGTGATACGCTGAAACGCACAGTGTTTGTTGTATTAAACCAAAAAGGTCCTAGATTAACCTTGAATGGAGGTAATTTGAGAATACTGGTTAATACCAAATTCAATGAGCCTGGCTATGACGCATTTGATAACTTGGGTAATAATATTAAGCAGTTGGTTCAAACCAGCACTGAATTGGATACTTCTAGAGTGGGTGCTTATAATATTATTTACAATATTACAGATGCAGATGGCTTTAGTGTAATCCGAACCAGAACTGTAACCGTTATCGATAGTTTAGCTCCAACAATTGTTGCTAAAAATAACCCTTACGTTCAACAGGTAAATACTGTTTTTGATGCCATGAGTAAAAATGTGGTATCGATTACAGATAATTATCAAAAACCTTTGCGTAACTCAGATATTAATGTGCTAGGTGAAGTGAATCCAAATAATATTGGTACTTATAACTTAGTATATACCGCTTCGGATAGCTTTAATAATGATGCAAAACCTTATTTATTAGAAGTGCAGGTTAAAGATTTAATTGCTCCAACAATTGAACTTAGAGGTGATAATCCTGCCAATGTTGAAGTTTGTGATGGTTTTACTGATCCTGGTTATACATTGACTGACAACTATTGGCCATTAAATGCATTGACTGTTAAGACTAAATCTAATTTGGTTTCGGGTAAAATTGGAACTGGTACAATTGAATATACTGTGACTGATGGATCTGGCAATACAGCAGTGGTTACACGCAGTGTTAATTTTGTTAAGAAAAGCAAGCCAACATTAACTTTAACCGGTCCTTCCATTGTTGAAATTGATAGATTCTCTAAATATAATGATCAATTGCCTTTAGTGCAAGATTGTTATTATACCAACCTAACTCCAGTGGCTGATTTATCCAAACTTAATAATCAAATACCGGGAACATACTTGGTATCGTATTATGTTACTGATCCAAGTGGTAATTCAGCACTTCCTGTTACACGTCAAGTAAAGGTTAGAGATAATTTTATCTCGGCAGTAGAAGAGGTTAAATCGGGCGATGTTAAACTTTATCCAGTTCCAACTAATGGTCTAATGACAATTGAGTTGAATGAGAAAGAGCACATCAAAACTCTAAAAGTGTTTGATATGTTAGGTAAAGAAATATCTGATGTGAAGGTTAACGTAAGCGGCAGTAAAGCGGAAATAGATTTGCAAGGAAAAGCTTTTGGTATTTACATCTTAAATATTGAAACAGAAACAGCTACTTATTCTAAGAAGTTTAACTTAGCTAAATAGTAAGTTTAGTATAATATAGAAAGGCGGTTATCATTCAGATGACCGCCTTTTTTTGTTTGACAAGAAGGAAAGGTATTTTAAAACTTGGAAATATAATTTTTTAAAATCGCTCTATTTTCATGCACTTTTTTGTGGTATTCTGAATGGCAAACTTATTGTCAATTTCCAATCCTAATAACCCAATAATCGCCACTTCATAAAGCCCTAATAATTGATGCTTATCTATCAAATTCACTTTTTTATCGGTCAAATAATCACTTATTTTTTTGGAACCTTTTAATCCATATGGGGAGAATTTTTCACCTTCTTCAGGTGATCGAATAATGAGGGGTAATTTGAGTGAATCAAAGTTAATGTATTGTATTTTTTTTGCTATTAAATCATCATCAGAAATTTTATACCTATCAATTACATCGAAACAATACTGTGTGCCAAATATTTCAATTTTAAAAGGTAAACTATCAATTACAATTCGCATTTTATCAATGTCTTTATGGGAGTTTGACTTAATGAATATTTTGTTTCTATCAACAATTAAATCATACCCTTTGCTGTGGAATGTGAGGCCTGATTTACCTATGGATGAGTAAATGTCTGCATTTTGTGAACTATTAAAATCATATGGTCGAATGAGCTCAAATAAAAGGGTTTGGTTAAGAATATTTTCATCTATTTGGTTAAAATCAATACATAGATTATTTCCAATCATACTGATTGATTTTTTGCGAATTTCATTAACAAAATAGTTCAATAATGATTCTGTTTCGAGGACATAATTTGCTAGTAAGTTACTACTATTAATAAAGTCAGGATTTAATGAATTGAATAAGGGAATTAATTCATGGCGAATTTTATTTCTTGTATATTCTTTCTTGTTATTTGTTTGGTCAAAGACAAATTTAATTTGATTCGTTTGGGCGTAATTTTCGATATCCAATTTGCTAGCAAATAACATAGGCCGAATCAATGTATCGCGTTTAGGCAATATACCATGAAGACCCTTAATGCCAGTGCCTCTAGAAAGGTTTAAAAGCATGGTTTCACTAACATCGTTTTTATGATGTGCAGTTGCTATAAAATCTAAGTCATTTGTTTTAAGCAATTCCTCAAACCATGTATACCTTAAATTCCTCGCTGTTTCTTCAATTGATAATTTTTTTTCTTTTGAATAAGCTTGTGTATCAAAACTAATAAAATGAGAAATAATATGGTTTTCTGTACAATATTCATTTAGGAATTCCTCATCCATGTCGCTTGCTTTGTCTCTTAATTTGAAGTTGCAATGTGCAACTTGGAAATTATAGCCTGCCTCTTTAAATAAATGAAGCATCACCATCGAATCAACGCCACCACTGATGGCAAGTAATATCTTGTCATTATTGTCGAATAGTGATTTCGATTGAATATATTTTTGAAACGCCTTCAGCATTATGCTTTATCTATAAAAATATTAGTTTTGAGGCAAATGTCGTATTTTAAAATTATTTGGGTAACATTATTATTAAATCTACTTGTGCTTTGCACCTATGCGCAACAAAGAAGCAGGGTTGAGGTGATTTTCGCTAAAACATTAGAAGGTAATACTAAGTCTGTTTATGGAAGTTTGACTAAGTTGATTGGAAATGTTCAACTAAAGCAAGGTTCAACACTTATGTTTTGTGACAGTGCACTTTTGTATGATGATAGTAATAAGTTGGAAGCTTTTTCAAATGTAAAGATTGTCAGTAATGATACCATCACCATTACAGGGGAATATCTTAGATATAATGGAAACGAAAAGAAAGCTTATATTGAGAGAAACGTGGTCTTAACAGATCCATCAATTACGCTAACTACCCAACAATTAGACTATGACCTTTCTCAGAGTTATGGCTACTATGCCCAGGAAGGCATTATAGTAAACAAACAGCAAACTACATTGAAGAGCCAAATGGGTTATTATTATGCCCAACGGAAAGAGTTTTTTTTTAAGAAAAAAGTGAGTGTAATTAATCCTAATTATACCATGTATAGTGACACTTTGATGTATAACACTTTTACGAAAATCTCCTATTTTTATGGACCCACTACCATTTTAAGTAAAACAGATAAGATTATTTGCGAGAACGGCTGGTATAATACAAGCAAAGAACAAGCACAATTTAGCAAAAATGCTGTTTTGATTAGCGAGAATAAAATACTTAAAGCTGACAGTCTGTATTATGATGGAAAATTGAAATTAGGTCGTGCTTTTAGGAATGTAGATTTGTTTGACTCGGCACAAGACATTAGGCTGCTGGGTGATTTTGGTGAGAACAATGGTAAAACCAAACGAAGTTATGTTGCTCAAAATCCTTATGCAATTAAGCTTATGGATAAAAAAGACAGTATGTTTTTATATGCTGATACCCTTTATTTATACCAAAGAGATAAAAAGCAAAAGCAACGCTTTGAAGCCTATCATTCAGCAAAAATTTTCAAAAGTGATATGCAAGCAATTTGCGACTCGATGGTTTATATGCAAGATGATTCGGTTTTGTGGTTATATAAAAGCCCAATCATGTGGACAGGTGAGAATCAAATTACTTCTGATACCATTAAGTTTTTTATAAATAACAGCAGGCTAGACTCTTTTTATTTACTCAATAATTCATTCACCGCGTCAAAAGTAAAAGGGCAACATTTTAATCAAGTGAAGGGACGCAATATGAGAGGTTATTTTGATAGTAGTAATATTAAATATATCAAAGTTTTTGGCAACGGACAAAGCATTTATTACGCGAAAGAAGACTCAGTAAATTATGTTGGGGTAAATGTAATAGACTGTAGTGAGATGGAATTTCACTTTGTTAACAAGGTATTAAGTAAAACTGTTTTCAACACCAAACCAGATGCTACGATGTACCCATTAGATGAGCAAAAGCCTGAAATGCTAAGACTTAAGGGATTCAAATGGCAAGATAAACTGAGACCCAAAAGGCTAAATAACAACTTGCTAAGTAAATTTTATAATAAAAATTAAGGATACACTTGTTTTTATTTGCGTTCTTTATAACTTTGGATTTGATATATTATTGAAATTTTTTAAAATTGATATGAGAAAAACAATTACTAACCCTCTTTTGAAAGTAGTTTTTTTAGCTGTTTTGGCAGTACTACTTTTTAGTGGCAAATCCTACTCACAGTTAGTGGGCGGGCAAACTTACTATGTGAATGGAGCAACGGATGTTGTGGCACCTAGAGATACTTTTCCGAGCTTAATGGGAGGAAGTACAACGAGCACCATTACCGCCAATTCGGGAATTATTCATTTTTTGAACACTTTAGGTGTAGATATTGGTGGCAATAGATCTCCTATCACTATTATTTTAACTACAGGTTATAACCCAATTGAATCTGCTCCAATTTCAATTGGCGGTGCAAGCGGGGGGTATCCCAATATGAGTGATTCAACCAAAGCAATCACCTTGAAAACAAATGGTCAATCCTTTGCTATTACTACAAATGGAGCCATTGGTGCTAATGGTAGTTTGGTTCGATTTAATGGTATTCGATGGTTTACAATTGATGGTTCAGGTGCAGGAAATACTAGGGCGATTAGCTTTGTAATGCCAGCAGCAGCTACTACAGGTACTACTAAAGTTATTGATTTGACGCCATCAACTGGTACAAATGCTTCAGGTGTTCAATATATTACTATCAATAATTGCAATATTATTGGTAGCTCAACTGCTAATTTGTCCAATACTTTTGCTGGTATTTATGTAGGTGGTATTACAGGCACGCCTGCTGTTCCGAGTCGCGGCAGGAATGCTTTCATTTCTTTTACAAATAACAATATCCTAGGTACTCAAAACGGTATTTATTATAGAGGTTTTACTACCTCAAATGGACAACAAGATGATAGAATTACAATCAGTAATAACATTATTGGTGGCTATTCATTTCCAACATTAACTCCTGGCACATTGGCTTTAGCTGCTTTAGGTTCAGCTTCAGTTGGTAGTGGAACTTCAAGCCCTTCTGGTATTTATGCTAGCGCCATCAAAAATGCAGTTATTGATGGTAATGTTATTAGAAACAACTTTATAGCTGCTACTAATTACAGAGCTATCAATTTATTCAATGAAGGATCTGCCTTTTCTCTAGATAGTAATATTCAAATTGTTAATAATCAAATCTATAATTTGTTTAGTAATGCCGCAGGTAATGGTATCAGTGGTATTCGTATCAACATGGGATCGCATACTCAACAATTAAGAATGTTGGTTGCAAACAATTCCATTGCAAAAATTATTGCTTATGGAAGTTCTAATGCTAATAATCTAAGCACGCAAACTGTGGGTATTATGCTCGAAAGCACTACTTCAAATGCGGGTTTAGAGATTTATTATAACTCAATTAACCTCAACCAAGATACAATGTTGGTTAATAGTCAGTCAACTTGTATGGGAATGGCGGCAGGTGTTACAGGTGGTGTTATTTGTATGAATAATATATTCTCTAATACAATGGGATCGGGAAACAACTCTTGTCTTCAAGTAGGTTCTACTTCTGGATGGCCATTTGCTTATATTAACTATAACAACTATTATGTTTCAAATATTAGAGCAGGTATTCATAGTATTGGTAACATAGCGTCATCAAATATTTTAGCTTTAAGTGGGTATTTAAAATCACAATCATTAAAAAATTTCAGATTGTATTCACCATCTGATTCATTGTCTATTTCTACTCCTCCTGCTTTTTCAAATGATACTATATGTACTTTTGCTAGTGGATTGAATCACTTAAACTATAATAGAGGCATACATTTAATTAATAACTTTGTTGGAATACCAGTTTATTCATCTTTAAGATATAGACCTACAACAGATATATTTGGTAATCAAAGGACCTATTTAGTAAATGGAAGTCAAGTTGCAGGAAGATTCTCCTCAATAGGATGCCATCACTGGAATGGTGATTCAATAAATCCTGTTTGTCCATTGAATTCAGGTGCAGTTTATTTGATTAACAACGTTGACAATCCTCCAACTTTACAAAATTCTTCAAATGGTACTTTTAAAAATATCACGCAAGCCATAAACCATATTAATTCCTATGGTGTAGGTGGAGGTAGTGGTGGAGCAATAACTTTTGAGGTAAGAAAAGGATATACTGGTGAGCCTGGTTATTTGCCAGCCTTGAATGATTATTTAGGTACAAGTTTCGCAACGCCTATCATTTTTAGAGTTGCCAACGATACTAATATTACCATTACTATGCCCAATTTAGCTTCTGCACCAAATTTTAGTTCTGTAATTAATTTTTCAGGAGCTAGTTATATTACTTTTGATGGTAGAGCAAATAAAAATATTCGTTTTGCAATTCCACCGTTGGCTGTAAGCACCACGAATAGAGTTATTGGTATTACGCCATTAGACACGGGATCAAGTAATATTACAATTAGAAATTGTGTTATTTCGGGTAATTCTTCTGTCACATCTGTGTTTACAAGTTTTGGTATATACATGGGTACAAGAGCCTCTTTAGGTTTTGTTACTTTAAATTCAAATCTTAATAATTATACCTTTACTGATAATATTATCCAATCAGTAGGTAATGGAATTGCAATAAGAAGTTTGGGCTCAAGCTCAGGTCATAATATCTCTAGAAACATAATTGGTGGAACTATTCCAACAGGAACTGCTGCCAACACCACCTTTATTGGTGGTAATGTTAATTTTGCTGGAATATATTTAAAGGGTGTTCAATCTACGGTTGTTGACAGTAACATCATTAGAAATTGTGTTCCTGATGGAACATCATCAAATGGCTTTAGAGGGATTGATTTAGATGAGACATCAAGCACATTGACATACTCCGGCATAGATGTTACTAGAAACTTTATTTACAACTTAAATACTTTGTCTGGTGCTGGTTGTTATGGTATTAAATTAGCTTTACTTACCAATGATGCGACTAGATCAATTACCTTTTTGAACAATTATATTAGTAGAATTGGCGGTGTTACTGCAAGTCCAACCGGAGGTACCTCTGCAACAGTAAATGCTGCTAACCCTGCTGGAATTTTTATTGACGGAACTATTAGTGTAGCGGGTACACCTGCCATCAGTTTGCTTCACAACACAGTCGTAATGAATATGCCTGTATTAGGCTCCAATCCAGGAGGAACCTCGTGTGTTTATATTGGTTCAAATATAAAAACAGGTATTTCTATGACGAATAATATTTTAGGAAATACAGGTAATAGACCTCAATTAACTAGTACTTCTGCAAATAATAAGATTTGTTTGATTGTTGTTGGAAACGTAAATCCTTTTGCGGCAAATACAATTTTAGCTTCAGATGCATCAAATAAAAACAACTATTTTGTTTCTGGAATTGGCGCAGGTACTTTGATTTCATTC